>JAFGWT010000122.1 GCA_016937015.1 Deltaproteobacteria bacterium
CTGCCCCCATTTCGCCCCCAAAACTGCAGACAAAACTGAACTGGGGAACGTTTGAGCGCACCATGGGGGAACAGGCCGCACAGGAACGAATCGCATATCAAAATGAGAGCCTTCAGAAACGGGGGGGTGGGTTCAAATTTGGAAAAATGACAGCCCGGGTGCAGAGGTCCATTCAGGACCGCCGAAGTTGGGTCGCTGGGGCGCCCAAAGAACCTGTGGGTACAAAATCCGATGTTTTCAGGAGCTATCTGGAAGCAACCCATGATCAGATACACGAGCTGTTTGCCGACAGCTTTCTGCCGTCTCTGGTGTCTCTTGGGTCCAGTCACCCGCTGAATGATTTTTCGCTCATGACACTGCTTGAATTCAGAATTCTGTCAGACGGAACAGTAGATGATATCCATGTTATCCGCACCTCCGGAAACGCAATATTTGATGCGGCGCCGGTGGACACCCTCTACAGGGCATCCCCATTTTTACCCCCACCCAAAACCATTTTGTCTTATGACGACAGCGTATATTTCAGATGGGGGTTTTATCGCAACCAGCGAAAGTGCGGTACCTTCAATGCCACTGGATACATTCTGACGGGTCCTGCACAGGCCCCCGTTCCCATCTCCAGGGACAAATACCGTATTATAGACGGGTAAGTCCGCTGAACAAATTTTTTCACAGCGTTTTACCGGTCAGATGATGGGATGGATCATATCTGTTGATGAAGTGCAGATTTTGATAATTGATGACGAAATGGGCGGCAATGGGGGCCACCAGGTTTCCAGTGAACCAAAAAAGAGCGCCAAAAGCGAATCCAATTATGGCCGCCAAAAATGGCCATGGCAGAAATTTCTTACCTGGCCCAATATGCAATGCGCCAAATATTATGCTGGAGGCAACGATTCCCAAGGTCGTTTGCATGGCGCCGCGAAAAAACAATTCCTCACCAACCGAAGACAACAGTGCAAACACCAACACATCCAGATTGTCGAGCGGTCCAAGCAAGCCGCGAAATTCAATGTGCATCTGACGGGACCAGGTAAACCGTCTGACAGTGTACTGCGACAGCCTTGCAATCCCATAGCCGAATACAATGCCAGACACCGCCCCCCAAAAAATGACCGTCCAGCTGCCATCATTGGGGACAACACCTCCGGGGTGATAAAACAGCTGAACCACGTCCCCGTTTTTCAGTATGCCCCAAACCACAGCGGCAGCAGTGAGCATTCCGTAGAAAAGGACGGCGATATGT
Organism: Deltaproteobacteria bacterium; assembly: GCA_016937015.1. Lineage (GTDB taxonomy): Bacteria > Myxococcota_A > Polyangia > JAAYKL01 > JAAYKL01 > JAFGXQ01. The sequence continues at coordinate 1,247 of JAFGWT010000122.1, forward strand.
ATTCGAGTTCGAGGCACATTGTTCCTTTCGGCCCGACACAATAACAGAACCGTGTCAATAACAGAACCGTGTAATGAGGTCGAGGGGTAATGGAGACGGAAAATGGGATTGAAATGAAATGTCAGAACTGTGCGGTGGCGTCCAGAAACAGAGACCAGACAAAAGTGCGCTCCGAACGGAAACGGAATCCGGGATCGTCGAGAATGGGCCGGTGCCCTGGATTGTAGTCCTGACAAATGCCGTCCACAACACTCCCCAGTGGACATTGGTCTGTCTTTGTAATGAAGTGTTCGGACTTATGCCCGGCTTTGAAGCCAAGGTTGAACTTGACGTATTTAGCGGGCTGAATCACAAAATCCAGTCTGCCATAAAGTTCAGCGAAATTCTCAATGTCGGTCATGCCGTTCCAGGCCTGAAGCGCTTCCTGTTCCGCGCTGCCCGGGGTTGTGTCGGTAACCCCGTCGTTATTAATGTCGGCCGGGTTATTGGGATCCGCCCCTGGCGGATAATCGACATCGTTAAAATACGACGATGTCCCCAATGCATCGAATAGCGGGGTATACGTGCGGCCCTCGGAATGATAAGTGGCCCCACCGCCGATAATCACAAGAAATTTTCGTTCATCATCGGGGACCTCCCACGGAACGAGTTCCACACCAAAATCAAAAGTGCCCACCAATGGCGGCATGGTGTTTAGCGCGCCTGTCCCCATGGTAAGATCGGTTCCCTTGTAAAACCCGAACATGCCATCGATGCCCATATACGGTTCAACAAACCCATAACGCCTCGAGAAATGAAGCCCCAGCCGCACCTGATTCAAGTTGTTGCTGATGCCCCCATCTTCATTGAACCCAATGTCCTCGTTCGTTGTTGGATCGAGATACGTTTCGCCGTTGCAGTTGTTCAACGCCTGCCCGGTGCCCACACACGCTGCCTTGAGCGGTTTTCCCACCGCAAAACGGCCCTCTATAAACGCGGTCAGAGTAGGATATTCTTTTATTCGACTCTGATCGAGAATGTTCCACCAGAGTCCGGCCGCCAGGTAGTCCACGCCACTTCGCTGTGGAGACTTTACTCTGTCTGAAAACAGTGCGGTTGTTTCTCCCCAGTCTCCGGCCGTCTTGACGGAGCGATCATCACTGAGAATAACAGGTACATCGAATCGGAATGAGATATCGTGAAAGAGCCCGATATCGATTCCCAGATTGAGAATATTCTGCGCATGTTCGTATGTGCCGAATCGATAACTGGGATAATACTCGCCCGATTTCAGACGGGCGGCATTCGAACTTTCCCGTGTCAGATTGCCCGACTCCTGAAACCGCTCGTACCCAATCCTGATGTTCAGATCAAACGGATCTCCGTTGTCCTTATCGAAAGCGTCTATTACATCGGTAAACTCGCCAGCTGCCACGACCGTGCCATAGGTACCCGCCGTCAACAAAAACAGAAAAAAAACAGATATTTTACAGATTCTATTCATCCATTTGCTCCCGAAACAATGCGTTGGCTTCATTTTTTTTGCGCCAGGTTAGGAAAAACTACCAATTTACAGTGAATTAAGCAAGATACACACTTGTAATCAGCTCACTTTTATTAAATTCTTACAGTCCGAAATGTACGAAACAATTTATTTATTATATTTATATAGGTTTGACGGGCGGATTCGTTCCGTCCATTAGAGAAGCCAAATGCAATCATCTTTCGACAGATACCGGATTAATTGAAAAAGGAAATGATTTTCAGATATGTCCTCCCTCGATTTACACAATGATGAAATTGGTATCAAAATCGTATATTACGGTCCAGGACTGGGTGGTAAGACGTCATCGCTGCAGCACATGCATACAGTGCTGAAGCCGGAACATCGGGGCCGAATGATATCTTTGGCCACTGGTATCGATCGGACGCTGTACTTCGATTTTTTACCTATTCAACTCCCCAAAATTAAAAACTTTTCCATTCGCATGTCTGTGTACACTGTACCCGGACAGGTGCACTACGATGCCACCAGAAAACTGGTGCTTCAAGGGGCTGACGGTGTGGTGTTCGTGGCCGATTCGCAGGCCGCGAGGCAGGATGCCAACATAGAAAGCATGGAGAATCTCAAAGAAAATCTGAAGAATCACGGGATGGACCCCAATACGGTGCCCATGGTCATTCAGTACAACAAACGCGACCTGCCGGGCGTCATGCCGGTGGAGCAAATGGACCGTGAGCTCAACTTCAGAAACGTCCCCTGTTTTGAAACCAGCGCGACCAAAGGCTTTGGCGTATTTGAGGCGCTAAAGACCATCACCAAGCTGATTCTGGCGGATTTGCGCCGCAAAGGTATCTATCGCGACGATACGATGTCCATTGTTCCGGAACCCAAAGTGGATCAAACGGCGCCCCAGGCCACTGTTTCCCGAAGTACGCGGCCACCGTCACCCGCCGAATCCACGAGCATTGATTTTCCCGCATTCAACAGTAAAATGCCTCCCCCGATTGCATCTTCAGAGTCATCGGGGACCCTTGAAGCGGCCCTCGCCCAGCACGCACAGTATCGAAAGTCCGCCCCGCCGCCCCCCGAGGTGCCGGAAGACTTTATTCGGTTTTCGAATTTGTGGACAGATGGTTACCACCAGGCAGCGGAGATTGAACAACACATCCGTAACCAGGAATACGCAAAGGCGGTATCAGATGTGGACCGTCTGCTGCATTCCCACCTGATGGAATCCGGCGGCAAATATCGTTCCACCGAAGAAGCGCTGCTTATACTGGGCATCTGCAGCGGTCACTACATCCGCTATTCCGAAACCATCGCCAGATCTCAGGGGGGCAATCTCACACTCGCGGACGCGCTGTTTTGTCTGTTTTTCCTCACCGATGTCGAGCTTCGCATGCAGTCGGCCGGCCTGAAACACTAAATCGAGTTGCGCCGCGCCTTCCCCGTATCAATCTCTTCTCGCAGCATATAATTGCTGGAAACCAGTCTATTTCATTTTTAGATATCGGAAGTGGCAATGACCCTGGCGCAGCCGCTGCAAAGCATGTTTTGTCAGCTGCAATTATGCAGGGATGCGCAATTGAAAATATGAAAATGGAAGGAAACGACTGCTGCAAATTGAAAAATGGCAGAAAACTCAATTTGCTCCCAACCAAATGGGAGGCGCGCAATGGGATGCCGCAATCGTCTTCAGGAGCAGGGGCAATTCACCATATGTGTCCGCCAGGAAACTGACACCTGTTTTCCGACCTGGACCGCAACGACTATTTTTCGTCTACATAAAACCCATACAAATCGGTTCCGTGATCCTGGTCCACGTTGGCCAGTCTGCTCAAACCGGACATTTCAAGCTGACGCACCCGCTCTCTGGTGAGATTCATTATCACGCCAACCTCTTCAAGGGTGACACCGCCTCTTCGGGCAATATCCAATGCACAGGTCTCTTCCATCTCCCAGACTTCCAGTTCCGGAAAATTCAATTTGATGGATCCTGTTTCGGGATTCACATCCAGGTAAAGATGATATTTACAACTCACAAAAGGACAGGGTCTCTCGGCAGTATCGCAATCCGCACGGCATGACGGCTTGTCGTAATCCTCCTCGGGATAGAGCATGCGCCCCACGCGAATCTGTTCCTTGGTAATCTTTTTAATGGGAATCGTTCTCGCGCGAATGGATCGCTTGCGTCTGGTATTGCGACTCTCTTTTTTGACTTCTTCTTTTCTTACTAGGTCTGCCATTTTGTTTCCTCCCGGTGTTTTGCCGTTAAACTGCTGCATGCCGCCACGCATGCAGTCCATTACCTGGAACGACTACACTGCATCTCTTGCAATGTGCGCCCTCTCTCTTATCTGCCGCACAGCGGATTCCAACTGATCAACCAGTGTCTTCGCAGTTGTATTCGCCTCTTCCAACTGCCTTGTCACTGTAGACGTGACCAATCCGCCCTCTGCCGCAGCGTCCGAACTTTGCTCAAGCTTCTTCACGATGGTATCGAGCAGCTGCTTCAGCTCCTCCATCTCACCGTCCACAAATGCAAACTGACTCTGAATCTCCTCAATGGTGTAGTCCATAGCCATCAGGCGTTTAATCTCGTTAATTTGCCGGATGGTACTAACGGGATAAATACCGCGAGACCCTTTGTGTTTACCCTTTTGCCCCACTCTCTGGCTGCGCGGTAATAACCCCTGCTGCACATATTTACGTAATGTTGCCTCTGAAAACCGAATGCCGCGAGTGCTGAAGACATTCACAATTTCAGCCGATGTCATGCCACCCGGATACCGAGATTCAAAATCGCTAACCTCACTGGAAGTCAGTAATTTTGAACCACGTAATTCTGTTTCGTGAGCATAAACCATTAAATGAAATCCATTTAAAAGCGAGTATTGCTTGATTGCTAAATAATATATTCCACTGAATATAATCCTGTCAAGCGAAAAAGTTCGCGCGCTTCTGGCGGTTGATTTATGTTCACCAAAGAGTCACATATTGAAGCAATGCTTTGTAATTGTTAGATTATCCGATTATCTTCGCCGGATTTTCAGCTGTTGAAATGTTCAGTTCTTTGAAAAAAAAAATTTAGGCTTACGGAATTATATCAGTTTTACTGTACCACATTATACGACAGAAGATTACCGGATATCCATAGTTCGATTTTGGGATATCCGTTTTGGGATGCAAAAATCCCGGATATGAACAAATATCGCTGACGAAATGTGTGGTAACAGCCTTCACAACAAGGCGATTTAGCGCGACATCTTAATTCCTGCGAAGAGACTTGCCTGCATGCCGTCTTAGTCGGCGATTTCGGTCAGCAGCTTTTCCGCATAGGGTCGCCAGAAGCCGCTTTCATCAGCCCATCGGCCGCCTATTGGCGCCGACAAAACGCGTTGCAATTCCCTGCGTGCATCGTTAATGGCTTCGTCAGCCAGCAACACTTCGGCCATAATCAGGTGGTTCATTGGATAATCCGAAATCTGAATCGCACGTTCAGCGGTTTCCAGCGCCAGATCAATATCACCCACGCTGGTTGGCCAGGACGGCGCGCTGGCGTACAGCATGGCTAATAGTCGCAGGGGCGCGGCATTGTCAAACGATGCATCAATCTGGGCGGCTTTTTTGCCCAGCGCCAGTACTTCCTTCACAAGTTTAAGCGCCTTGAATCCGATACCGCTGTGTTCGGCTCGGCGCCCTTTGAGGACCGCTGCATAATAGTACCCTTCCACACAGATGCTGCAATCCGCCATCGCCGCAGCGGCTGCCTGTTCTCCTGCGGTTATCCAGGTCATCTTTGGCGCTTTTGCGGATGTCAGTTCCTGGAGCAGAAACAATGCCCGTGCCTGACGCCAGTGTACGTCGTAACTATTAAATGATGACTCGCCGCTATGTATGCGTCTTCCCAGTTCGTCATAATCCTGAAGCGCACTTTGCAGCTCATCCACGGTGGCGTTCAACCTGGATACACCATCTGCGCGCGCCAGCAGCGCATCATCTGAAACTGTACTGAGTCGGGAATCCAATGCGGTGGCTGAGATGTTTGTTGTCGAATCAGTAGTAGCATCAAGCGTGCGCGCTGTGCATGCACTGACTAAACTGCTGCAAAGCAGAATGACAACAGGGAAAATGGGAATACCACTAGAGGAGAGATGCAATCAACTACGCTTTGCCGCGCTCGCGAATACGGGCGGATTTACCACTACGCTCACGCAGATACTGCAGACGCGCCTGACGTACCTTACCTTTGGCTTTCACTTCCAGGCGATCGATTCGCGGTGAGTGCAGCGGGAATACACGCTCAACGCCAATACCGTTTGATACCTTGCGAACAGTAAATGTACTGCGCAGGCCGCCATTGTGACGCTGGATGCATACGCCTTCAAACAGCTGAATGCGTTCTTTTTCACCCTCGCGAATTTTATAGTGCACACCAACAGTATCGCCAGCCTGAAAATCCGGAAGCGGGTTAATGCGAAGTTGTTCTTGTTCGATTTCGTACAGTTTTTTTACGGTTCCACTCATGACCGATATCCTTTATTTCAAATTGATTAATTCCTCAAAAGGCTGTGGCATTATGCGCAATCCTGCGTGCATGTCAACCGCACTTTGCATATTATTTTAATTAGTTCAAGATTTTTTTGACAAACTTGCATGGGCCAGACAGATCGACTCCGCGTGCAATTTCTAAGGTTGCTCATATATTAATACATTAGAGTAGAAGCTAACAGACCATAAAAATGATGAATCTGTTAAAAATTGTCACTTTTTAGCAAAAAGAATCTTGCATCCTGAACCAAATGAACGTAAATTCCGCGTGCTTTTCGGGGTGTAGCGCAGTCTGGTAGCGCGCCAGCTTTGGGAGCTGGATGTCGAAGGTTCGAA
>JAFGWT010000123.1 GCA_016937015.1 Deltaproteobacteria bacterium
ACCGAGCTCCTCGGCCACATCCATCAACGTTTCGAAAGACGTGAGGGTATCGAAAGCCATACCCGCATCTGTAAACTGTTGCGCCGCCACGGGTAGACCGTAGGTAAAAATGGCCGCCACGCCCAGCAAATCACCACCGGCGTCAACAACGCCATTGGCCGCGTCAATGGAGCTTTTACCAGTGGAAATCAAATCCTCTATCAATACCACTTTCTGGCCTGCTCTGAGGGTGCCTTCAATACGATTCTCTTTGCCGTGCCCCTTGGCGCTGCCACGAACGTATACCATCGGTAGATCAAGTATGTCCGCCACCCAGGCCGCGTGGGGAATTCCCGCAGTGGCGGTGCCGGCGATCACATCCGGCTGCCAGCCGTTTTGAGCAATCAGCTTTACAAATCCATCCGCCACTGTTTTCCGATCTTCAGTGCTGGAAATAATCAGCCGATTGTCACAATAAATAGGTGAAAAGCGACCCGAGGCCCATGTGAACGGCGGATCCAGCCTGAGGGCCACGGCGTTGAGCTCGAGCAATATTTTGGCAATTTCCTTTTTCATTCTGTCTCTCTTTTTCTCGGTGTTCATGGTTGTCAGTTCGTTATCAGTTCGTTTTTTATCACTGAAAAAATTCAACTATTTTGCGCGCGGCGGCTCAAAGCGAATCAATTCAAAAATAATATCTCTTTGGTGGGGCGCCGCGTGGGTGACCCGCCGCCTGACCATCCCCACACCCGGTGCAAACCACACGGTCTCTTTTTTAAACGGTTCGGTGGTCAGTTTTTCCAGCACCCGACGTCCTCTTTTGCCCGCTCGAATCTCAATGCGACTCACCCACGACACAAGGTCAGCCTGAAACACGCCAGCTGGAACGATTACCTTTTCCTGACGCAGCATCTGTGCCCTGTCGGTTTGGGCAATGAGTGCGTCTTCCTCAATTATTTCCTGGTTGTTTCCGCGAGACCGATATCGGATATGTCGCCGGTGCCCATATTCCCATACTGCATCCGAAATCATGAATTTCATGTCCGGGAGCCATTTGCCCGTGTAGTTTTCTCCAGTGCTTTGCGGATAACGAAGGGTGGATTCGAATGGCAACCCCTGAATCTGTATCCCACCATCCGCGACATAAACCGTCTGACGACTCAATGCATCACCAAAACCCATCTCAACGACACCTGAGCCTTCACCCTCAGGAGCGCTCACTACCCGTATTCGCCATGTATCTGCCGGTGCCTGCCCGCTGGAGTCGGTTACCATATAGGTCCATATGGTCCCTTCCGCCAAAGGGAAAAGAGTATGAAACACACCTTCAAGAGATTGAAATTGCGTGGATTTCGGCTGTGACGCAACCGGCGCCCGGCTTTTTGGGGCGGCGTCGTTAACAGATGCAGTTGATGATGACTCATCACTCTGCTGTGACGTGCCATCCGGCCACAACACCGCCACCAGCAATCCGATAGCGACAATAATTAAAATAACATCCCGAAACCGATTCATGGGGTCGCAGTGTAATTGAAATTTCACGAATTGGAAACCGGCAGTACATCTTTTTGCGGACGCTGAACGGGGAGCGAATACGGCTAAATCTCCACCGCCCCCGCGGTGCACAATGCGACATTGCGGGTTTCACCGCGCTGGTCCAGTACCGGACACCCCGTGCCCACACCATCGGCGGCAGCACCTGGAACCATGGTGGGCGTTGCGCCGCCATGGTCACCCATATCACCCAGGTTCGGGTCTGCGAACGTGACCCCCTGTGCACAGGCGTTCCCCTCCGGCCACTGCAGATTGTGACTGCCTTGCTTGGTATCGGCGCACGACATGTCTGTGAGAATAGAATTGGTCACTGTAAACGGACCGTCCAGAATGGAATCGACGATGGTGCTGTTGGTTATGGTTCCGCCATTGTCCACAATAAAACCAGTGGGATGGTTGTTAAACGCGGTGCAATTCTCCACGTCCATGGTGCCGCTGTTTACCCAAATCCCCCCAATAATCTCGGCGCTGTTATTCATGACAGTGGTATTTCGCACCGTCAGTTCATGATCCCTGATAAACGAAACACCGCCCAGATATGCGGTATTGCCATCGAACACACACTTGTCGATGAGCATCTTTCGGGGCTCCACGTTTGGCGTCCGAAAGAGCGCACCACCCAGCTCGTTGGCATGATTATTTCGAAACACCGTACCACAGATGCTAAAAACGGTATCTGCATCATTCAGCCCGTCCATGTACAGCGCGCCACTGTTGCCGCCGGCACCGGTCTGATTTTCATGGCCTACCCCCACACATGCGTCATCACAGCATCCATTTTGCCCCGTTCCCTCGGCGGAGTTATTCTCAAACAGAGTGTTGTATATGCCCGGATTGCCACAAAACAGCATCCCCACTGCGCCGCCGTTCGATGCCCTGTTGCCGACAAATGTCGAATCAGAAATTATAAGTTCCGGCACACCCACCACATAAATCGCTCCGCCGCCCACATCCGGGCCAATAAGTGCCGCTTCGTTATTGTAAAAGTCACAGTCAATAATGTGGACTACACCGTTTCGCACGTAAAGCACTCCGCCAGAACCATCTGCATACCCCCACGCACATTGCGGATTATTGGGGTCCTGATCGTAGTATTCCATGGCTGGCGCTTTTCCGTTTTGGAAAATCAGTCGCTGCAGCACCACCCCATCCGGATTATTCATCCAGTCCGGTTCGCTGAAATAAAAATGTCGTGTCCGGCCACCCGCATCAAGGGTAATGCGTCCGCCACCATCTATAATGGTGGTGGTGTGATTGGGCAGCTCAATAGTCTCGGTCATATGGATGGTGATGGGCGCCGGGCCGCAATCAAATGTAATAATGCCACCCGCCGCTGCCGCAATGCGCAATGCCGCTTCTGTGCAGCTTTCAGGCGTGCCCGTACCCACAACTGAAGTGGGGTTAGTGGTATCGTAAAGCGAAATGGGGGATGCGCATATCCGTTCCGGGTGCGGCACGTTGCCATCAAAATCCCAGCCGCTGTCGGCATAGGTATCCGTGTCGGCGTCCGCATCGCTCTGACCGGTTGAATCATCACTTGAATCCGTTGATGCAGCGTCGGTTGAGGCCCCATCCTGACTGGCCCCATCCTGACTGGACCCCTGGTTGTTGTCACTGCAGGCGCTGCACCCCAACACGAGGAAACATATCCAGATGCTGACCCAATTACCTGTCATTCTTTTGCTCCCTGTAAGATTTTGTAAAGGTTTGCCATGGTTTTGACACACCTGACTGAAGTCCTGAAGCAACTGTCGCTGGTGTATACATCCTGTTGACCGCTTCGGTCACCCTTTGCAGAAGAGACTACAAGAGGATAACAACAGTCTCAGCAAATGCAAGATGTATCACTTTCCACACTGATACACATCGCATATATCCTCAATCTCGCCAGTGAAGGGATTCTCGATGGCATAATTTTTATAACTAGCCAAAAAATCCGAGCAGGTGATGGGCTGATCCACCCCTTCGCTGCATACTTCAGATATCGTCGCATCTTCTTTGCAAAACGCTGTACACGGGTTGGCCACACATGCTTCCCAGCCGCCTTCAACACCGCAGGAAGGGAATATCACCACCGTAAATTCCGGTGTTTCAACTTCCTTTCCACCCTGACTGTGTCCAAGGAACTTCAGATAGGAATACATAATTTTCGGAACCCCCTGTGAATCTGGCAAGTTTCCGGTCAACGTCGCCGCAGCCTGCGCACTGGCCTGCCGGGCTCTGGACAACTCCGTACTGACGACAGCCGGGTCCGGCGCGGTCTCCATTGCTGACGCCATGCGCTGAACACTCTCCTCTGCATTATAATCTGCAATTGCTGCCGCAACCACACTTTCGGCTGGCGGATTACACCCAAATGTGGTGCGCAGTTGAGAAATGGTTCGCATGGTTAAAAAGGTTGCAAACACCAAATCCGTTGTTTCCGGGGCCAGATAGAGATTGTATTCGAAATACTCAGTGCCACCGATGACCCCCAACGTCGGAACGTAAGTGTACAGCTCGTACCCCTCAAGCATAATGCCATTGGATTCGGCACGCAGGTTCCCATAATCTTCTCTGCTTATCAACGCATTGGTTGCCTGAAATGAACCTATTGGCGCCCCGGCGAGCATCAGATTGACACCAACCCCATTGGTTTCTTCATCGCCAGGGGATACAGAACATTCCGGTGGGTCTGGGGACACTTTCATATGCTCAATATAAAAAGACTGTTCGTTGTCCACGCAGCCCGATGCGACTGCGAAAATCATCAGACTCAGCACCAGATATATGCGTATCATGGGAAATCCTCCCGGAATGACCCCGAAGGCGTCGTTGCTTTTTTTATTATACATTATCATAGTCATCTTTTCACCTTCAGTTCGCTTTTCATTATTGTCCAATGCTCTCAGCCCGGTTGACAATAGTCGGCGTGATGAAGATTAGCATTTCCGAGCGTCTGTCCGAATCCGAGCGGGATTTGAACAGCCATCCCAGGATTGGAATATCCCCAAAGAATGGTACTTTCTTGTAGCTGCGACCATGGTTGCGGGTAAAAATACCACCGATAACCGCCGTGTGTCCATCGTTCACGAGCAACTCGGTCTTGGCCTCCCGTTTCAGAATGGTGGGATCACCTCTGGCGCCCTTGTTGTTGAAATCGGGTTCATCGCGCGTCATGTTGATATCAAGCAGAACGGACCCATCCGCTGTCACATGTGGTGTTACGGTGAGGTTCAGTTTGGCTTCCTTAAACGACGTCTGCACGCCATTGGCCGATACCCGGCTATAGGGAATCATCGTACCCTGCTCAATATGCGCCTGACGGTTATCCAGCGTCAGAATCTTGGGCGAGCTTAAAATCCTCAGGGTACCTTCCTCCTCCATGGCACTGAGGCGCAGGTTGAGGTTGGCGTTATTTGATATGGACCCAAGGGAAATACCCAGGGCACCACCGGACCCGGTACCGGTTGCCGCCGGCAGGTTCACCGCAAAGTTCGGGTTGGGCTGCCCTCCCGCCACTGGCGTCAGACCCGCGATTGGCGCATTCCCATCCGTTGCACCACCCGCCACACCAACGGAACTGGGGAATCCCAGACCGGTCGGGTTGCCAGTCGCCGAGCTGGCCGCAAAATCGCCCCCCCACTGAATACCGATTTCCCGTGCAAAAGTGCTTGTGGCTTCAACAATTCGTCCTTCAATGAGCACCTGTGGCGTCTGGGTATCCAGATTTCGTATCAACGCTTCAATCTGGTCGAGAATTTCCGCCACATCCCGTGCGATAATTACATTTGTTCGGGCGTCCACCGACAGCTTCCCGCGATCGGATATTAAATCCTGCGCCCGGGGCATCAGTTCCCCCGCCGTGGCGTACGACACTGGAATCAACCGTGTTTCAAGCGGCTTCATCTCCTTGTTCATCTTAATGCGCTCTATGGCTTTTTCGTACTCCGCCTCCAAAACAGCCAGTGGTGCCACACGAATCAGATTGCCCTGTTTTACCTTGCCAAGGCCTTTGGTCTGCAAAATCACATCCAGCGCCTGGTCCCAGGGTACATCCCGCATGCGGATGGTCACTGAACCGGACACGTCATCCGAAGTGATGATGTTGACATGTCCAACATCGGCCAGCAGCCGCAGAATATTGTGAATGTCTGCATTCTTAAAATCCAGGTCGATTCGCCTGCCGGTGTAGCGTTCCTTCCTTTGCGAAAGGTCCGCCAGGGTCACCGAATACGCGGCAGTTCGCTCTGTCGGATACGCATATGCGGCATCCTTCTCGCGATGCACCACCCGTGACGCGCTACCCAGAGGCGCTGCCGTATCTCCTGTTGCCTGAGCGTCGGTAAACAGCCACTCAATTGCGCCGTCGCTCACACTGACTTTGTTTTTGGCATGACGCCCCAGCTTGACTTCCACGCGAACCTTGTCATCCTGCCTGAACGAACTGATGGACTCGATAACGCCACCAAAATCCCGAACATCAAGGGTGCGCTCCAGCATTGGAAGCAACCGCGCATCCGAAAATTCCATAGTGACCACCCGGCTGTTCTTCTCGGACTTCTCGTATTTGAATTCGCCGCTGCCGTTAATGACCACCTTCTGACTGGAGCCCTTATTAACAAATTTTATGTCCTGTATTGCATTTTGCCCCAGGTTTTCCTGCGGCTGCGGCGCCGTGGGCTTTGCCCCGGAGTTTCCGGTACGTTTGGCTGACGCCTTCCCAGGCGTCTTACCGTACTTTTTCTCCAGCTCCGCCAGCCGCTGTAAACGAAGCTCTTCCTGGGTCGGCTTACGGGACGCTGTACTGTCCGCGTTCGACGTCGCAGTTTTCGCTTCTTCTGCACCGGCGCGGGCCACATTTTCAGGTGATTTGTCCCCAGCTGCCTTTTTACTTATCTCCTGCGCTGTGATCGCTTCCGCTTCCTGCTTCGCCATTTGCGCTGCCAACTGCTGCTTTTCTAAAATGACTGCTTCAGTCTCCTTGCGCAACTTCTCAGCCTTCAGCGAGGCACTTTTTCGCTCTTCCTCTGCCCGGACAGATGCTTCCTCCGCGCGCTTCAGCGCCTGCATCCGCTCCTTCTCGGCCTTTTTCGCTGCCTCAGATGCCTTATCTGACTTCTTCTGAAGTTCAGCAATCAGCAGCTTTTGTTCCACAATCGTTTTGTTCGCGTCGTCCAGTCGTTTTTCAACGCCGTCAATCTTAGCCAGAATTCCTTGATTTTTGGCATGCGCATCCGCTGCTGCCGCTTCCGAATCCGCGACACGCTGCTCAGCGGCCTTCAAACGATCATCCGCATCCTTCTTCCATTTTCTGGATTCGGCCAGGATACGCTCTTTTTCCGCTTTGAACTGTTCGGTAACCTTCTCTTTTTCAAGCTGTGCGGTCCGGGCTCGCTGCTCTGCCTTCTCAACAGCGTCGCCCAGATTGGCCAGTTTCCTTTCGTACGCCTCCCGCTGCTGCGAAATTTTATTCTTTGCATCCGTCAGTGCATCTTCAGCCCGTTGACTTTTCCGCTCGGCCATCTTCAGTGACTGCATGGTCGCAGTCAACTTCTCATCAATTTCCCCATAACGATTCTCCGCATCCACAAACCGTTTTTTGGCTTCAACGGTTTCCTTCTGTCGTTCCTGGAGCTTCCGATACAGATAATCCCGATCTTTTTTATTGGCCACCCGGTACGCCTTTTCGGCGTCACGCTGAGCATCCCGGGCATTTTGCGCCTGACGCTTTGCGGATTCCTTTTCCATAAAGGCGGTCTTCACACTGGACTTCATCTCGTCCACGGCGCGTTCCGCTTCATTTTTCTCGCGATTGGCCTGGGCCACTTCGGACTTAACACTGTCCAACTGTGTTTTTAAGGCGGCGAGTCGCTGTTCCAACTGGGTCCGGCGATCCTGTTCCTTCTGTGCAGTCTGTTCAGCCTCATTGACCTGTCTGGTTAGCGACGCGATTCGCTCTGCAGCATCCTTTTCCGCCTGATTGATTTTTTTGGCACTTTTCGACGAAGTCTGCTCCTGTTCCCGTGCCAGTCGCTCCAACTCAGCCTGTGCGGTCACGGTTTCCTGCTGCGCTTCTTTCAGCTTTTTATCGTAATGTGCCTGCTTTGCTCTCAGTTTACTTATTTCCGCCCGCGCCATGCGCCATTTGCTCTCGGCATCATCCGCCCCACTTTGCGCCGCTTTCACCTCTTTTTGCGCTGAGGCGATTTGCGCTTTTGCTTCGGCCACTTCCTTTTTGGCGTCGGTGGCTTCATTCCTGGCTCGGTCAATTTCCTGCTGCGCTTTTTTCATGGCCGCATTAATCTGCTCACGAGCCTCCGCCTCCACCTTCGCAACCCGGGCGTCCGCTTCCTTTTGAGCATCTCGCACCTTTGCATCCGCCTTCTCCTGCAGCTTCGCCACTCTTTCATCTGCGGATTTCTCGGCCTGCTCAATGCGTTCTTCGGCATTGGCGAGAGATATCACCTGCTCCTCGCTGGCAGCGACATCGTTATTCGCAGCGGGTTCGGGGCCCCCACTCAGGGTCACTTCCAGTGTGTTCCCCTTCACTTTGACCCGATAGGACGCTTCCTGCTTAAAGTTGATCATCACTCGACTGACTTTTACTTTGCCGGTGGTAAACTCAGACACCGCCACGCCGCCCACCAGGGCTGTCGACTTCTCAAGTAGGGAAGGCACCCCTTTGACCGAACTGTTCGCCAGGTCGAGAACCAGTCGTTTAGGCGTAGACAGTTTAAACGCGGTATACATCGGCCTGGATGTCCCTTTTACAGTGACCACCGTTTTGCCACCGCGCTGAACCACATCCACGGCATGAATCTGATTCGTGTTTTTGGGTGCTGCAGCCAATGTCGTGCCGGCGCAAACGGCAATCGCAAAGGCCAAAAGCAACGCTTTGAAAAGTCTGTTTTGTGTGATCTGGGACCTATTCATTGTCCACTCCTTTTATCCACCGAGAGCTGCAGTTATACACACGGACGCGCATGTACACCTATGTGTAATCATATCCTACATCGCCCCACAGGCGGTTTCCAAATTTTTTGCTAACTTTTTTTTATTTTTTTTAGGGGAGGAGAATCAGTCCTGGGGATACAGGGGCATAAATCGCGTAACGTCATCCGGCGCAGGCGTTAGCGGGTCGTCGCGCACCAGATAAACGCCTCGTTCTTCCTTTTCGCCCGAACCGTGAATGCGATGCACTTTCCAGTTGATCTGAATTCGATCTGCATTGTTGCCGGGGTCTATAAAATCAGGTTTTCCCACGTAGTCCCCGCGGCGTAAAATGAATCCCTCGTTATTTGGCGGCACCACCATGGCGCGTGGGTCACCCACATTTGTGATAATGGCGATGAGTCTCAGCTGTTCAATATCGTATTCTTCCAGTTTGATTTCCCGCTGGATAGTCTCCTGGACTTCCGGCTTGGGTACAATCACTTCCACAAACGGCCTGAACGGATCACGCCTTTTCAAACTCTCGATGAAATCCGTTTCAGCAATCTTCGGGGACCGAATTGATGCATTGGCTTTCGCCTCATTTTCCTTCAGCATCGCTCCGGCGCCCTGTTGTGCAACGGCGGCACGGGCTTCCGGAGACGGTTGCATCGCCGGATTGCCTGGTTTACGGAAATCCTGGGGCGGGTTGGATTCTTCTTCGGAACACGCTGAAACACCAATACATATCGCCAAAAGAAAAACGAGCAACCTGTTGTATGTCACTGCTATTTGCATGTTTCCCTCTTCTATTTGGCCTTATCCAGAGACCTGAACGTCACCGCCATCACACTGGCATTCAGCGAGGCGCCGTTTTCGTTCACTCTGGGATTGGTTAAATTAATATTACCTACATTAATGATACGGTCGAGCCGCCCCACCTGATAAAAGAACTTTGACAATTGAAGAAAGTTGCCCTTGAGCTCCAGCTTAACGGGAATGGTTGCATAGTATTTTTCGGGCTTTTCCGCCATGGGGGTTACCGAAAGAATCTCCAGTCCTGTCAATTCAGCCACCGAGTTCAGATTATTCAAAAACGACGCCATTTCACTTTCAACCGGAAGCATTTGACGCTGCTTAACCGATGCGATTTTCAGGTCTTCCATTTTCTGAACGTCTTCATCGTATGTTTTTTTGCGTTTCTGGACCTCTGACAGTTTCCCCGCCAACTGTTGTTGCTGGTTCTGGGCGGACTCCAGCTCCTCAACAAGCGGAGAGTAATAAAGCTGCCAGAACAACGCCCCCACCAGAATCACCAATACACCCAACACAAGCAGTTTCTGGGCCATCGGCATTTTTAAAAACTGATCAAGCATAAAAAAACTCCGTTACCGGTATCTGATCGCACCGGCGACCGTGAAAGAAACCACTTCCACGTTTCCACCCGCAGCAAGACCGCGTACATCAATGCTCGGCGGACTTAATTTGGTGGAAACCAGTTCGCTCGAAACGAAGTAGGACGACAGGTTGATGCGCCGGAGAAATTCAGCCACATCCTCATGGCTGATTCCCTGTCCCTGAATTGTCACCACCTTGTTGTTCTCGGAGAATGACTGCAGCCATACGCGCCTGAAATCCCAGTTTTCGTCATATCCACGCGCCGGATTTTTCTTTTTTATCTCCTGGTACTGTTCATCCGGTATGGTTGGCTTGCCGCCTTTAGACAAAATACGCGACAATTCCAGCATCACCTGCACGGGCCCTGTGCGGGCTGCCTGCAGTTCATTAATAGCGGCCTGACGCTGTTCGTGTTCATGAATCTCCGCAAGAATCTGATCATGACCAGCAATCGTCTGATTGATTCGGTTGATTTGAGTCTGCAGAGAACTATTCTGATTCTGCTGCTCCGCTAT
This sequence comes from Deltaproteobacteria bacterium, assembly GCA_016937015.1. Taxonomy (GTDB): domain Bacteria; phylum Myxococcota_A; class Polyangia; order JAAYKL01; family JAAYKL01; genus JAFGXQ01. Next base: position 10,359 of record JAFGWT010000123.1, read on the forward strand.
TTCATTACTTTTGTTATAGCTGAGCACCACCGCAACCACGATTTCCAGCATGATCACGAGAATACCGATAAGCAGATGGTTCCGTCCGGCCTCCTTGCGCCGATCCACTCTGATCGGCATAAGGTTGATTCTGATCATTCAGACTCGCTCCTTTTGCTTTCTAAGTGCCAGTCCCAGGCAAATCGATGCCTGAGGGGCCTGAGATTTCAATACCTGAGGATTGAATTTCCGTTCATCGTACATCACCCGACGAAATGGATCCAGCAACTCGACTGGCACCCTGGAACGGCGTTCGATAGCGTTCCGAAGCTGCAAAATATTCGCGGTTCCACCGGTAACAAAAATTTTCTGCACTTCACCGCGGTTTGACGTTGCCATATAAAAATCGAGCGAACGCTGAATTTCACCAGCCAGCGAGTCCACCACATTTCCAACAATCTCATCCACTTCTCTGGGAATAACGTCATTGGAATTTTCGGCACCGCCTGCCTTGTACGTTTCTGCTTCCTCGTAGCTGACCTGAAGCTGCTTCTGAATTTCCTCAGTAATCGCATTGCCACCATTGCTAATATCGCGGGTAAACTGCGACACACCATCAGCAACAATATTAATAGTGGTCACTTCCGCGCCCACGTTCAGCAGGGCAAGAATTTCATTGGGGGTATACCCATAATTCAGCTCATACACATTCTGAATGGCGAACGCATCGATATCTACAACCATTGGCTTGAGTCGGGCCTCTTTAACCACTTCAAGCAAATCCTGAATCTCGTCTTTTTTGGCGGCCACCAGCAGTACATCCATCTGACCCGCCTCAGGATTTCTCGAAATAATGTTGTAGTCCAGTTCAACCTCGGAAATATCAAATGGGATATGCTGCTCCGCTTCCCATTGGATCTGCTCCTCCAACTCTTCCTCTTTCATCTGCGGCAGATTCAACTTTTTAATGATGACCGAATTGCCCGAAATCGAAAGCGCCACTTCTTTCTGATTGATTTTGAGATCGCGAAACAGCTTGCGCAATCCATCCACCACCGCGCCGTGATTCATCACGTGGCCGTCCACGATGGACTGAGGGGGCAGCTTATCAACCCCAAGTTTCAGGAGATGGAAACCTTTTCCGGATTTACGGACCTGCACCACTTTGATGGAAGATGTTCCAATATCAACGCCTATTAAATGTTTTCCCTCAAACAACATTTAATCATCCTCAAAAACTTTGCGGCGATCTGTAACTTTGAGTCCCAGCGCCTTTAATATTTTGCGTTTAGTATCCATCCGACAGCCATATCCGTTCTCGATTCGGGTAATCGTCAACACGGACAGGCCAGCCTTCCGAGCCAGCTCCGCCTTGCTCATCATGTTTTCGATGCGAATCTCCCGAAGATTATTCCTGGACATGGGCGATGCGGCATCACCCAGGCTGGCACTCACGTTCATATGTTTTGTATCCGTGGTTGTGACACTGGCGTCTTTACCCGAATCGTCTATCATCACTGGCCTCCACCTGACGAAGGAATTCATTGTTTCTTTCTGACCCGGTCACGTGTGCGCTCATTGCAACCCGATCCCAATTTAATTTAAGCTTATCCCACTCAATACCGTACATTATTTTCAATTCATTTAAGTCATAAGTCATTTAGATATAATTCACATATAATTTAAAACTGAGTTATAGCAAATTAGTTCAATACTTCGCGTCCATCACATTGTCACCTTAATCGGAAGACGGGTCAAATTTTTTGCGAAAGCATCCGCTTTAAAGGCGGATGCATAAAGTGGGGTGATTCTGAACATCAAGGTCAAATATGACCCACCCTTACAGGTGGGTGAAAAATATCGAATTATATCCAATTTCACCTGTGTTAATTATGACAGCACGTGGATTCCGAACACCCAGAACGGTGTCAAATTGAACCCACCCCCAGCTCTTCCTCCAGCGCAATCACCTAAAATCATTACTCTTTTTTTTCGGCATACCCTTTGCTTAAACCCAGGGCCAACACAACTCCCGACAAAGGACACAAAACAATGGCATCCCAGGAAAAAAAGCAGCAAAAGGGTACAATGAAACCCGCCATCGACGAGAACCTGATTCGCAAACATATGCCTCTGGTCCAGAAGCTGGCCAGACGGATGGCTTCCCGTGCCCCGGCCAGTATCGCTACCGATGATCTTTTCAGTGCCGGGTCTCTGGGGTTGGTTGACTCCGTTCTTCGGAACCGGGGCGGTGATGGCGCATCGTTCGCCTGTTATGTCCGCATGCGCATTCGCGGCGCCATTTATGACGAGCTGCGCGCCAACGATTGGCTGCCCAGACGCAGCCGATCCAAAAATAAAGAGGAACAGACAAGCGGGCCCGCCAAACCTGTCGCTGTAATTCGCTTTGATGATTTGCCCGCCGGACCGGAAAGCAATCCTGAAAACAAGGAAAAACGAACCAACCCGCTTGAAGTGCTGACTGCCAAAAGGACTTTCGAAAACCTTCAGGAGGCACTGAACGCCATGCCCAAACGAGATCGACTGGTGCTCCATTTGCATTATTTTAAAGGGATGCAGATTCGGGAAATTGGCAGGCTGCTCGGCGTATCGGAAGCACGCATTTCTCAGATTCATCACCGTGCGCTTTCCCGCATTCGTCCCCTCGTAAAATCGGCTGCCTGACATTTTCGTTCACATTTGAGTTGTGTTGATGCGCACGTGCGCAATTTCTGCACCTTATCCAGGACAACCACAGGGGGTTGCCCATACAGGTGATCTGCTACAAATATGTCGCGAATATTAAGATGGACAAGAAATTTATTTCATGTACCCCAGCTGGCGCAGCTGTTCCTTGAGCTCCTCGGGGATATTCTCATTTTTCTCTTCCTTGGCCTCCGGCTTAACCACCACATCCGCCTGTATCTGACCATTCATCCACTTTGACTTGTCCGGGGCGCCAATAAACTGGCCCAGAGCAATGCGCATGGCGCGACGGGCCAGCGGATATCGTTCGTCCACATCAACCTTTTCTTCAGGGTCATCCTTTAAATTAAAAAGGTATGTGATCACAGGTCCCTTCATTTTCAGCTTCCAGTCCCCTTTGCGCACCGCCCATTGCAGATTCCGTTCATCTGCTTCCGAAAAAAAGCTGGAGAAAGACGCGTCAAACGGATTGGCAGTATCCCCGTTGGCTTCGGCAATCAACGATCTGCCTTCCACCTCCGCAGGGCGCTCAGTACCGGTGCCATCCAGCACCGTCGGAACGATATCACTCAGAGATGCCTTGGCCGTCACCCGCGCATTCCGGGGAACCAGCCCCGGCGCCCGCACAATCAGTGGCACATGCAGCAGTTCCTGATAAAGGGTATGACCGTGTCCCACCGACTCATGCTCAAAAAACTCCTCGCCGTGATCCGCGCAGACCACAAACAGGGTATCATCCAGAACACCGCGTTTTTTTAAATCGGATATAAACTTGCTGAACTGACGATCGTGATAGGTGACTTCACCATCGTACAGTGCTTCCAGGTGTCTTTTATCCCGACTGTTGAGCGTTACCTGCTTGCGTTTGTATTCCTCCAGCAGATTGCCAGTCGAACGGGGACTGACTGGCCCCTCGTAGGGTCGGGCATCATACAGTTTCAGGTCCTCCGCCGGGGGATCGTAAGGCACGTGGGGATCAATTGTCTGAATATAGGCCAAAAACGGCGTATCCTTCGCATCATCAATAAATTTCAGCGCATCTCGAAACACATTTTCGGCATCGCTGTTCTTATTCTCTCTAATGTAATTAACGTACTTGTTCCACCCCCGGTTGAATCCAAATTCAGTTGCGAGGTATCCATTGGCGACAAACGCAGCGGTTTGAAATCCCTTTTCGCGGAACATTTCCGAGACCATTTTTACCGATTTGTTGAGTGTGGATGAATGTCCCCTGGCCTTATGAGAATCAGGATGCAACCCAGTCAGTACAGAGGCGCAGGACGGCTTGGTCCAATTGGAATTGGACTGGCAATTTTCGAAAAGCACTGATTCAGTCACAAAGGCATCCATCCCGTTGGTTTTTACCCGTCGATTGCCATAGGATTTCAATTTATCCGCCCGCAGGGTATCCACCAGCAAAACAACCACATTCTTTCTGTTTTTGCCGCGGGGCGCGGGGGCCGATTTAACGCGCAGTGCGGGAACGCCAGCGGCGAAACGTGCATTTTCGGCACCTTTGGCCTGCAGTTCAATCCGAACCAGCTTACCGGCGTAGGGCGCCATATCCACCATCACTTCCTCCCACTCGTCTTTTTCAAATTTCTTTGCAAACATCTGCTTGCTCTGCCCACCATCCACCGGTGTGACCCGAATCGAAAAATCAATGGGAGACACTTTGGACTTGGCATCCACAGTTGGAGCGCCCATCAGACAAACAGACGCATTGGCCGGAATTTCAAGATAGTACGCAAGCGTCATGGGACAGGCCATCATTACCGAGGTGTATTCCTTATCTTTGCTTTTGTACTGCTGCACCATTTTAGGCGTGTGAGGGGGATTAAACTGTTTGGGCGATACGGTTCCCCTGGGAATAATTCGCATGTAGTCAATTGCGAAGGACGACGGTACACCCGCAATCATCTGCTCAGATGTCGTGTAAATGAGCTTAAAATAGTTTTCCCCAGGCACGGTCTGGTCAGCGGTTGCACTCACTGTATGTGTTGCAAAATCCTTATCGGTCATGGAGACACGACGCAGCGGATTGTCATTCAGATACACCGAAAAAGATTCGGTACCCCCTTTTTTTACCCGAAACTGAAAATCCACATCCATCTGTTCCGTCAGGTTAAAATACATTCGGGATGGAGAAGTGGTTGCCCAGGTGTAGGCCACCCCGTTCATGGAGCTGTCGTTTTCCCAGCCACTCATCCAGCCACCATTTGTGTACTTGTACCGGGATGCATTACCAAAGTCGACAAACTCGCCGTAGTGTTCCACGTCGGCCAAATGAAGCATGTCGGCCATGTCAAAGATACTCCGGCTGCCTGCCCACGACGTTCCCCGTGCCGCCAAATCAACTTTGCCGGTCTGTTGTTTTTCGGGGGCGGCATCTCCACCACCACATGCCAGAGGCAACGCCGCTCCCAGGGCCGCTGTCGAACCTGCAATTAAAAACTCTCTTCGCGTCCAATCCTTATACGCCATATCTGCTCCAATCGTCTTAGGTGCCTGAACACTCAAACAGCCGGTTTATCTGTCAAAATGGCCCACTCATTCTTCAGTTGACCCTGTTGGTTCTCATCGTTCAGCCGAGACAATTGGCTTTCAGAGCATTCAGTTGGATGGACTGAATATTGTTTCGGCCTGGTCAATCCGCGAGAACAGACGTCTGGTCATGCATACCAGAAATCCCTGTTTGAAAAAATAAAACGCGCCAACTTTTTTAGAAATTCCACAGTGCGCCGAATAAGGCTCCGCGGTTGCAGATTTAATACGTTTTTCGTACGGGGTAGGGTAACGGCTTAATAATCGGTAACAAAATCAGTTGGTTATCTTGCTGAGGATTTCGTCGAGATTTTTCAGGGAGCCAACAAAGCTCTCCTGCTCGGCGGGGCTTAAACGGCCAAACAGCCCCTGATATCCTTCGCGTACTCTTGTGCGACGACGACGCATCAGCTGGCGACCCTGATCCGTCAGTTCCACCACCACCACGCGCCCATCGTACGGACCGCGAACCTTGGTGACCAGTCCGGCCTTAGTCAATCTGGCAATCATTTCAGACGTGGTGCTTTGTGCAGAACCAACCAAACGGCCAAGGTTACCAACCGAAATTGGCCCGTGATTATGAATTACCGATATAACTTTGTACTGGCCATATGATATTTCATCCTGCACTTTGCTGCCACTCAGCAGGTCTAAACGCCGCATCAGCTCCTGTGCCATTTCCTCAACTGTTTCGATTACATTGTTGGTGTTGTCGATGTTTTCGTTCATGGTTATGCCCTCTTCATTAAATCCGTGTGGAATGGAATTCCACCTGTGCTTCCGACCCCATGTCGAAAGGTCTCCAATTGTGAAACCTAACATAACACGTATTTTCCTTTGTTCAAGAGCCTATATTATCAATTCCGGTTTTTTTTTGTGTTTCATAAATACTGAAATTAAAATTTCACTTCTGCAAGCGCAGACTTTCTTTCGTTTTTTTCCATTTATTATGCAAACATACATGATTGCCCGCAGTATGTTCCCCAGCACAAAAAACAAATCATCAGAGGCACCGCCGTTATTACCCTGCAACGGAAACAGAGACCATACCGGTTCGTCCGGAATAGGTTGACCGTTCCATCAAGTCTACGTATCTTGGGCGGGATGAAAATTCACACGGCGTACAGAGACATTTCCACAGACAGCATCACATCGGGAACAGTGGTCACCATTGGCAACTTTGATGGTGTACACCTTGGACATCAGACGATATTCAAAAACTGCACTTCCATTTCCAAATCCCGCTCACTGGGATTTCTCATCTGCACCTTCGAGCCGCACCCGGCCGAACTGTTCGCCAAAGACAAAGCCCCGGTGCGGTTAACCCTGCCTCGACGGAAGCAGGCATTGCTAACCGATATGAGTCCCGACATATTGCTTATTCAGGACTTCACCCGCGAATTTGCCGCCATGCCTCCCGAGCGGTTTGTCACAGATGCACTGGTAAAAGCAATGAATGCCCGTGTCATCGTGCTGGGTAAAAATTTTCGATTCGGCAAAGATCGGGCCGGAGATATTGCATTCCTTGAACGCGCCGGCAAAACACATGGATTTGAGGTCATCGCCGAAGACCTGCTCAGCACCCCCAATGAAGTGATTTCATCAACGCGCATTCGCACCCACATCAGCAAAGGCGAGGTGGCATTGGCCAATACACTGCTTGGACGCCATCACGAACTGCCCGGCACTGTGGTTCGCGGTAAACAAATGGGCGCCCGGATGGGATTTCCCACCCTGAATATCGCACCCGAAAATGTAATGGTGCCCGGGGATGGCATCTATGCCGCATTCGTGGACGTCGGCGCCGACCGTCAGTTGCCAGCTGCGGTGTATATCGGTAACCGGCCCACGCTCAACCATGGATTTTCCATCGAAGCGCACCTGTTTAATTTTAACCGTGAGGCATACAACCAACCCGCGGTGATTCATTTTGTGGACCACATCCGGCCCAACCGCAAATTCGAAACTGTTGAGCGTCTGCAGCAGCAGATCGCCAAAGACATCGAAGCCATTCGACAGAAACTGGAGAACCGTTCATGAGTGAACAGGACACGCCGGACGCCACATTTACCACTGTAGCCATGGCTGAAATACTGATGGTGCAGGATTTGGTCAAGGAAGCGTCCGAAGTGATTGCGCGTCTCGAGCAAACCCATCCCGATGACGAACGGGTGAAAGCCCTGCGCAGGCGCATGAGCCAGAAAATGGGGATGGGATTGAAATCCCAGTGTCCTGCAGTTGAGAAAGGATTCGATCGGATTCATCTCCACTTTTCCGACGATACCCTTCACATCGAATGGGAACTGACCGACGACGGATTGGCACTTGCAAAAAGGACGGTCAGATATTCCGGGTTCAGTATTGTCCGCCTGTTTTCCGCGGTCCCGGGGCCAAGGGGGGTTCGCACCAGTGTGCGGGATTTGATTCTCGAACTGAATACCGGACAGCAGGACATCAGCGGCACAGCCAAAGGTGCAGTGCATACTGCAGCAGTTGGATTTCTGGGACGCAACGGCGCATTTGTGCCAATGGCCCGCGCCCTTCCCATCACTGGTGGCTGAATGAACGGGACAGCAGATACCTCATGGAAATCCCGATTGCGGATGCCTTCGCCCAATCCGGTGCATATTGTTCTCGTTAATCCTGAAATCCCCCAAAACACAGGTAACATCGCCCGTCTATGCGCAGCGACCGCCTCTCATCTGCACCTCGTGGGCAAACTCGGGTTTTCCCTCGACGAAAAAGCGGTACGCCGCGCCGGACTCGATTACTGGCACCTGGTCACTGTTCACACCCATGACACCTTCAATGAGTGCCTGACTCAAATAGACGGCCCTACGCCCATACTGTTTTCGTCCAAATCGAATCAAAGCTTTTTGACGGCGCCCTATCAGGCCGGCAATATTCTGGTGTTTGGCGCTGAAAGCGTTGGCTTGCCCGATAATATTTTAACCGACTGGCCACACAGCCAGTACGGTATCCCTACCATCTCGCGCTCGGTCCGTTCCCTGAATCTGGCCAACAGTGTGGCCATCGCGCTTTATAAATCATTGGAAGTGACCGGCGCCCTCGATACGCATATACTTGCGCCATGATTGACAGCAAAAAGTTGGTTGCGATTTTGCTTCTTCTCACCCTGAGTTGCACTCTGGGTTGTGGGTCCCAGTCTGTGGAAGTGCCGGTCATTGTGGCCCAGACGGTCCCTGTACCTGCTGACAGGGGAGATTCGGTTGCCGACAGTGCGGCCAACGCATCCGAAAAAAATTCGGCAGATCCCATTGCTCAGTTGATCGAACGGGACGCCCACACAGCCAGAAACATTCTGGTAAGCGCATTGCAATCCACTGACGACCTGCTGGCATCCTGGGCGGCTGTATACATTCGCCTGTTAAAGGTAGAAGCAGATCCCGCACTGGTTACTGAGAAACTGTTGCTTGGCAGTCAGGGCGACGACCTCCTGCTTAAGGTGCTGTGCTACAGGTGGCTGGTTGACGACCGGCAGATTTCACCTCGGAGTCCAAAAGAGAAGGCAGACCCCTTATTGCAGCTGTTTTTTGCACTGACACTGCTTTCTCATCCATCCGCTGATTCAACGGATTTTGTGTCCCGGACTCTCTGCATTGGTCAGGGCATCACATTCCATGAGGAAAAAACGCCTCTGAATACCCTGCTGCGTCAGACAGCGCCATTTGACAATGGACCCATTGCGCTGGCCATTGCCTTCATTAACGCCAGGCGCATGTCTCTCGCCACGGAGGTCGAAGGCATCATTGTCCCGCGAAGCGCCGGATATCGCCAGCAGCTACTTGCCTTTTTCGATATCCATAAAGAGATGTCACTCACGAAACCGTCCGATAACACCTTTGAATTTCAGGCGACGTCGGTCCACCTCCAACTCCAGAATCCGCTGTCCGTGCAGCCGGTTCAGGTGCTCCGCAATATCATTGTTAACGCGGCCGATTCTTTGAAAAAGGATGGGCTACGTGCATTGGCCACCGCCGCAGTAATGCCGGAAGTGGGGGATTTCGCCGCGGCTGCCAGTGCGTTTCAAAACCCGGATGCATCCATTCGGGTGGAAGCCGCCCGAACTTTTCTGTTACTGGTCACCCGAGCAATAAGGAACAGCTGATGAAACGCTTTGTACTCAATGCTGTAATGATATTGGTCGCAGTCGTCACTGGCGCAACCACGCCTGGATGTCATCGGTCACTTCGGGTGATTAATCCGGATCACTTCCGCAACGAGGTGATTGTTCCCCAACAGGACACGACATTTGGCAATCCATGGTCGTACGCGCATAAACTTCGGGGTGACATTCTGCTGGCCAGGGGCGATACGGAAGCGGCGGTGAATGAGTACCAGATGGCAGCCACCGGTGAACCATCAGATGCCTGGATTCAGCTTCAGCTGGCCGATGCCCTGTTAGCGGCAAACGACCTGGAACGGGCGCAGGTGCACATCGCCAAAGCGATATTGCTCAATCCAGGTAACGCAAGAGGGTGGACCAACGCTGCGGAACTGTATGACCGACTTGGCGATTCCCGCAAGGCATTCGAAGCTGCAAGCTATGGGGCCCAGGTGGATCGCACAGATACAACCGCATTACTGTGGATGGGCAATCGGCTGGCAATGTCGTCACACCCGGCAAAGAGGCAGGCAGCTCTTGAAAAATTTCAGCTCGCGCTGGTTCGCTGTCAGACCGACCCGGCACTGTACCTCGCCACAGGGCGAATAGCACTAAAACTGTCGTACATCGACCTGGCGCTGCGCTATTTGCATCAGTATCTAAACATGTATGGTGACGACACGGATGCCGTGGTGGAGGCGGCCGAAAAGCTGGCCGCGGCCAATTATCCGACGGCGGCCATTCATCTATACGAAACCATGCTGCAGCGACACCCCACCGCTGACCCGATGCGCACAAATCTGGTGCCACTGTATTTAAAAAACCGGCAGTACGACAAGGTGATTCAGACTGTGATGGGATTTTTTCAGATGGCCACCTCTCCGGAGCAGGTAACCGAACGCAGTGACTGGCTACTCAAGGCAGACGCCCCATGGGAAGCCAGGCAGTTAATCCTCGACACTTTCAGTGGCGCACCTGCCCATCCATACATAAGGTTCAAGCTGGCGCAAATCGAATGGGCTCTTCGAAGGGACGAAGTGGCGCTCGAACTGCTCAACTTTCCAGGGGATGTGCCCGACGATTTGACCAGCCAGGTGGATATGTTGCAAAGGGAAATCATTGGCAGCACAAAAAAATAGAACAATCAGCGTGTGACAGAGCTTAGCAGTCATGATTGAATTGGTGGCTCAGCACCTGCAACCAACGCCATCTGTAACTTTTCCGGGTAAATTTGTGGGCAAAAACAATTTTTACTCCGTAGCCCGACAAACAGGGGTACTTTTCGTGAATCAGTAGCTGACCGCCACCCACTTCATTTTGGTGGATTGGCAGGCCGTTGAGCAGTATGCCAGCGCCAGCAGAAGCGCGTTGTGCTTTGATTCTGTATAAATTCGACGAATCATGGGCGTGGTGGCGCACACCTCCGGGCGACGGGGCAACCACAGTTTCGCATCCTGTTCAATTCGTTTCTTACCTTCGGCATCGGTTATGGTCAGCGTCATACGCGAAAGAGTCACCGACAGACCCGCCACGTCCGCTTTCTGCGTGTGACCGCATGGCTTGGATGCGGTCGCTGTTTCCTCAAAGGCTAAGGTCATGGGTGACCAGCTTTCGGAAATCAGCTCATCGTGAATGTGCGCGATGCGATCATCCAGAATCCACGCGATTTCCCGGTGATATGATTTTCCCGAGTTGAGACGCTCACCCTCGGCAGCGAACAGAATCCCTTTGCCCCCGCGTCTCTCGCCTGTCTCCACATCAAAGGTTTGGAGCGTGGCAGCGATAGTGTCACCGTTCCCATTTTCTTCCAGATTAACCGCCAGGATGCGCTTGCCGTCCGCAGATACGGCAGGAATGCCATTGAACACAAAACGCATTTTCTTTTCAGACAGGGCATCTCTGTCGTAGGAAATCCACTTCGCCTCGGCCATTTGCTTTTTATATCGAGCAGCTGGTTTGTCCACAAGCGCGTGGAATGGCAAATGCCTTTGAAAAATATCAAATGCCGGATGTTCTTTGGCTTTCGCCAGCATTACATAACAGCGCGGACACGCTTTGGCGCTGTTAAATGCATCAAGCACTGCCAACGCATTTTCAGCATCTTTTTTTTGGGCCAGGGTCACAGCCAGCTGAAATCGCGCCATCAGATGCAGGGGGTCCAGTTTCAATGCTGCCAAAAATGCGTCGATGGCATCCTCAACTTTGCCTTCACTCCTCAGCTGCATCCCAACATAAAACTGTCGAATCGCCTGACGCTGCTTCAAATCGCTCGCCGGGAGGACGCCGTCCAGTGGTGTCACCCGCTCTATAAATGACGTCTGCTTTACATGCTCTTGCTCTGATTTCTCTGATTTCAATAAAGCGGACGGCGGCTTATTTTCTGTCCGGGATTTTGATTTACATCCGAGTACAGACAGCAACAGTGCCCCCAAAAAAAGTGCCAATATACTTCGCATCGCAATATCTCCCACATCATTGCCTTAGAACAGCTTATGTCAGTTAATTGGAAAAAGGGAAGCGAGATTTTTCTGCTGAATGAATGACGCGACTTGCGCCGACTCGCTACTTGCGTCCCCGGTTGCGCACATGTCCAATAAACGCTTCAAGTTCGCGAGCGCGATCCTTGTACGTGGACTGTCGGGCGAAGTCTGCATAGACTGCTTTGATGCGTTCTTCGAGCTCTTTGCCGCCATTTGGCGTCAATGCATCCAAAGCGCGCACCGACGCGCTCAACGCCAGATTGGATGGATTATGCAGATTGTCCATAAGTGTCTTTACCACCTTATCCCGAGAACTCGGATTGTCCCGAGCAATACGATAGGCACTTTGAATGGCGCGTTCGATATTTTTATTAGTGTGGTCGGCAACAACTTTGAGATAACAGTCGAGGTTCTCGCCACACTCCTTACCAAACTGAATGCGTTCCTTGTATCCTTCGATTCGCTTAATCATCACTTCGCACTCATTGCGAACCTGTTTTTCCTCGTCAGGGGATCCTTCGCCCTGCAGACGATCCTTCACAATCTTGTCGCAATCAATTTTCTTGATCGCTTTGTCCATTGGTTTTATGAATTTGTCATCGCACATTAAAGACGCATTGTAGAACAGTTTGTCCCTCAGAGAATCATCAGCGGCATCCAGCGCTTTATACATAACGGGGCATGCTTTTTCCGGCACCAGCAGAAGTCCCATGGCCCGGAAGTATCCAACCGCTTCTTCGAGGGGTGTCGCCAGCTTGCCGCCTTTGATTTCGAGGCGTTTCACCAGTTCGTCCATAATTTCAACATGGCCGATTTCTCCCAGAGCCACCGCCGCCCAGTTGCGACGCATCTGCGCCCAACCGTCAGCGTTTTCCATCTGAACCTGCAGTTCCAATGTCATTGTTTTTTCATCGAGCTTGTCCGGTGAGGTGTGTTTAAATTCACTCATCAGAAAGTTCACGACGTCCGGTGACGGGTATTTCAACTCACCCAGGAAGGTAGTCGCCTGCTGGATGAACCAGAGGGGATTCTTCATCAGCGGATCGGACTGCAGTTCCCTGGCATATGCTTTATTGAACGCCTGGTCTTCGCCTTTGGCAAAAGCGAGGATGCCTTTAACCACGGCATCCCGGTCGTGAATCTGCTGAAGTGACGCAAAGGCGATGGTACCAAGGGCGATAGGCTGACGCACACCGCGCATTGCAATACCGCGAATCAGAACAGGAACAGCTTTGGCGTCACCGATACGGCCCAGCGCCTTCAGGGCTTTCATGTTCAGCCGCAGTTCCTGCATGGTATCAGGGGTATCTGAAATCGTAATCAGTGCATCCACCACCTGACTTTGCTGAGCAGCGTTGGGGTGCTCCACCAGAATTGCTGCAGCGGAGGAGATGAACGCCTGAACAATTTCGTTTTCCGCAGTGGTGAACGGTGCGCCCTGGCGACTGTCGCGGGCGGCTTTCGCCTTATTCCATCCGGCCAGCAACGCGGGAAGCGCCGCCTCGATTTTCTGACGCTGTACCGCATTGGCAGCCACCGAATACATCGCTGAATCCGATGTATTTTCGAGGGTAAGTCCCTTGATGAACACTTCATTGGCACGGGTGTCGCCAGCCTGGGCGTCGGTCATCTGAGCCAGCAGCTCCAGAATGATTTTACGGTTCGCCGGGTCGCGATCAAAGTCATTAAAAGCTTTTACAAGACCGGGAACAAACACATCGGTGACTTCCTTCACCTTTGCATTCTGCAGGTCATTGCCGTTTTCCTGCATGGTTTTACTGAAAATATCCTGAATGTTTTTCAGCGCTTTCTCGCGCCATGGGCGATCATACAGCATATCTACGTTATATTCCGGATCTTCTTCATCCCGACAGCCGATAACAAATGTCGATGCGACCATCACTATCAGTAACAAAAGAATGGGGATGCGCTTCATGAAAACACCTTTGTCCTTCTGCGCAAAGCTGCGCGACTTGTTTTCGCTTCTTTAAAAATGATCAACTGAATACAGTCAATTGTACAAATAATCGAAACCGCACTATAATTTGAAGACAAATGGGTGTCAAGGAACCACCCGCAGGAGTTTTAATAATAATGAATTTTACCATCTGCAAGCGATACAAAGAGCACTTGTCAATTGAGGCTGTTCCAGGATAATGGGAGATTGGATATACATGGAATTTACGCAACGGCGCATCGGCCGCATCATTTGAAAGGAAATTCGTGGAACCCAAACAACTTGCACTTGAAATCGCCCGGGCAGCAATGGATAAGCACGCCGAGGCCCTTGAAATCATCAATGTGACAGGCAAATCATCATATGCCGATTTTATCATCATTTGTTCCGGACGTTCCACCCGTCAGGTGGAAGCGATCGTTGACGGTGTTCAGCGGGAGCTGCGACATCTGAAGGTTCACCCGCTGGGGCTCGAAGGCCGGCAGCACTGTCAATGGGTACTGGTGGATTTTGGCGATGTGGTATTTCACGTGTTTGAAGATACAAAACGCGGCTTTTACGATCTTGAAGGATTGTGGATTGATGCGGAACGACTGCCTGTACCGTCGCCCGACCCTGTCACGTTTGCCAAATAAACCGTGCAGCTGCATATTCTCAGTGAAGGCAGAGAAAAGGCGGATCCTGCAGCACCGCTGGTAGCCGATTATATCAACCGAATCGCCAAATTTTCATCTATACATGATACTGTCGTACGCCCTGGCGCGAAAACCGGGCTTGTGGATAAATGCCGTCACCTCTGCGCCAAAGGTCTGCTGCCCATCGCTCTGGATGAACGAGGCAGGGAATACACTTCCCAGGGGTTTTCAACACAGCTTTCAGACTGGATGACCCGCTCCCCTTCGGGCCTGCTGTTCGTGATTGGCGGCGCTGAAGGTCTGCCACCGGAAATCCGTCAGATTGCCCGAAATACCATCGCGCTGTCGCAAATGACTTTTCCACACCGCTTCGCCCGGCTGATACTCGCCGAGCAGATTTATCGGGCGCTCTGTATTCAAAAAAGTATCCCCTATCACAAGTAGCGAGAACATCCCTTCAAAAATTCTGGAAAGTTTATCCGTCTATGGTATAATTGTATCCCATGGATATAGACAAGCGCACATGGATGATTAAATCCAACACGGGTGAAACCCAGGGGCCGTTTCAGGAAAACGTATTTCAGGAAAAGCTGCGCGCCGGCGAAATTCCATTTTATTACTTTTTAAAGAGCGATCAGATGGAAGATTGGCGGCCATTGCTCGATGTGGTCAGCAATGATGAAACTTTTCGTCGGGCATCCACGATGCCCCCTCCGCTCGACAGGAATTAGTATAATGCAACTTCGTGAGCCTGTTGTGCGCGAACCATGACGCCCCTGCGAACCATTACGCTTTGCGAAAATACCGCTCAATTCGGTTTTCTTGCTGAATGGGGATTGTCCATTTTCATCGAAGCGCACGGACGCCGACTTCTGCTGGATACCGGAATGACAGATGTGGCTGTCCGAAACGCATCCCATTTTAACATCAACTTCTCAGATCTCGACGCCATTGTACTGAGTCACGGACATTCGGATCACACAGGCGGCCTGACTCATGTGCTTGACCAAAGCGGCCCCAAACCCGTCATTGCGCATCCGGATATTTTTAAAACCAGGTTCACCGTGAAACACCGTCCCGAAGTCAGAGACATCACCCTGCCTCATTCCCGGGAGTTGCTTGAATCCAGAGGCGCGCAGTTTCAGCTCGATACAGCTTACCGCGAAATATTTCCCGGTATCGCTGTCAGCGGAGAAGTGCCCATGGAAACTGACTTTGAGTTTGTTGAGAAAAGTCTGCAGACCGGGACACGTCATGAGCTGAGACCAGACCCGCTGCATGATGACCTTTCCCTGGCCATCCAGACCGGAATGGGCCTTTTCATTATCACTGGCTGCGCCCATCGGGGAATCGTCAACATTGTTCGCCATTTTCAAAAGATGACCGGGGAAAAGACCGTGTACGCGATTATGGGCGGATTTCATCTGGGAAACGCCAGTCCGGCTCATATTAACAAGGTAATTTCTTTTCTTATCGATACCGGAGTGAAGAAACTGATGAGCGCCCATTGCACTGGTTTTAATGCTTCGTGCGCCATGTTCAACGCATTCGGCAAGGTTTTTCTGCTCAATCAATCCGGAACCCGGTTTGTTTTCAATGTGGATCCACCATAGCCGCTCGCGCCAAGCATCTTCCAAGATGCTGATTTTGTTGTATTTTTACATATATTAGTTTTTGTCAATGTACAAAAAACATCTGAATAATGTCATTTTTTTATCAATCCGTTCCCAAATCTGCTTTTAGAGGATATAAACCACCCGGCCCGTGCCTCGGCAACATTATCCGAGCACCCGCTTCTTAATTTGACCCTTGAAAGGAGCCAAAAATGCGTTTTGGTAGATTTGATGATGACAGTAAGGAATATGTGATTGAACGACCGGACACCCCCCGTCCGTGGAGCAATTATATTGGCAATACAGTTTATGGTGGTCTTGTTACCAACAACGCTGCGGGATACTCTTTTTATCGGTCTGCCGGCCAGGGTCGACATACCCGCTTTCTGTTCGCCGCCCTTCAGGGAAATTATGCGGGCAAGTACGTATATCTGTCGGACGCGGAAACCAAAGAGTACTGGTCAAACTCCTGGCACCCGGTGGGGAAACCGCTCGACCAGTATAAGGGCGAATGCCGTCACGGCGCCGGATACTCAATCATCTCCGGCGAATACAACGGTATCGCATCCAGCGTCACCTATTTCTCGCCCCTGGGTGCGGTATACGAAGTATGGAAAATCAAAGTGGCCAACACCTCTGCTGAAGCCCGTAAAATACGGGTATTTCCGCTGGTGGAATTCGGCTGCAACTGGAATGCCATGGATGACCAGGGGAATTTGCAGTATACCCAGTACATCGTCAAAGCCGAGGTGGTGGACGGCATCATCAGCATGGGCCACAACGTCAACATGCCTGAGGATCCCGATCACTTTGAAAACAAAGACCAGGCACGCTACGAATTCATGGCGCTTACCGGTGCTGAAGCCGCGGCATACGACACCCAGCTGGAAGAATTCTTTGGCCCGTACGGCACCTACGCCAAACCCGACTCCGTGGTAAAAGGTGAGTGTAAAAATTCATTGGCCACCGGTGACATGCCTTGCGGCGCTTTCCAGGTGAACGTGGATTTGGCACCTGGCGAAAGCAAAGAGTTTGCCGTGATCATGGGTATTGGCAAGGCCGCTGCAGAAGGCAAGGCCGCCTGTGACGCCATGAGCACCATGGCCAAAGTGGACGAGGCCATTGCGAAGGTAAAGGCATTCAACCACGCCTGCCTCGACAACTTCACTGTGAAAAGCCCGGACGGCATCTTTAATAGCATGATGAACATGTGGAGCCCCTACAACTGCATGATGACCTTTTACTGGTCCCGCACCGCCAGCATGATCTACGCCGGCGAACGGGATGGTCTGGGATTCCGTGACTCACTTCAGGATATGCTCGGCGCAATGGCCCTCGATACC
>JAFGWT010000124.1 GCA_016937015.1 Deltaproteobacteria bacterium
AGCGCCCGTGTGGCCAATCCGTGCGACAGCAGCAGATGGTGTGCGCACTGCAGCGCCCTTTCAAAGTCCCGCACGCCCGGTGCGTATACCCCATATTCGTATCCCAGAAATGCCTGACACCAAGGTTCATGATGGGTGAACCACATGGGTACCCGGTCCCCCAGCCGCATGGCAACAGCCACCGCATAGGACTCAAAGGCACTGGCCGTATCCCTGTTCAGCCACCCGCCTTTGGTCTGAAGTCCCTCTGGTAAATCCAGATGGTACAGCACCGGATAGGGCAAAATGCCATTTTCGAGCAGCCTGTCCACCAATCGATCGTAAAAATCCAGCCCCCGCTGATTAACGGCGCCCGTACCGTCCGGAAAAATGCGCGACCACCCAATACTGAATCGATACCCATCCAGCCCCATCCATTTCATCAGGGTCACATCTTCATCGATACGGTGATAATGATCACAGGCCCAATCGCCATTACTGCCATCCTTCACCGCGCCGGCGGTTCTGACAAAGCTATCCCAGATGCCAGGGCCGCGGCCGTCTTCGCGCACCGCACCTTCAATCTGGTAGGCGGAAGAGCCAGCTCCCAGAACAAATGGCGCCTGAACTGATGCCTGAAGCGATGCAAGTCGCAGTGAATGGTCCGGTTGCGTCATTTGTATCTCCTGTCAATCATATTACTGTTGCGCAACACACGTGTTTATGGCGACGCTATCTATATTGAACAAATGCTGAACACATCACAAATCTGGAAAATACGGGAAAACGCTCATGCCTGACGCAGCACTTTTTCATTTTGTTAGCATAGTTTATTATTTCATGAACTGTTTCATGCTACAATTTCAAATTGTGGCTACCAGGTATTTAAGATTCAAACTGCCGCTGTTCTTCGCCCTTGCTGTAAACGTCATTGGGTCGGGGTGTGGCCGAATTGGATTTGAATATGTCGATGCCACCGACTCGTCGTCCACAACAGCTGACACAAACACCGAAACAGCGTCAGATACCGGCACCGGCTCAAACACCACAGAAACCGACTCAGACACCACTGACACCGGTTCGGACACCACTGACACTGGCTCTGACGCCACAGACACCGGCTCAAACACCACAGACACCGGCTCAAACACCACAGACACCGGCTCAGACACCACAGACACCGGTTCGGACACCACTGACACCGGCTCTGACACCACAGACACCGGCTCAAACACCACAGACACCGGCTCAGATACCACAGACACCGGCTCAAACACCACAGACACCGGCTCAGATACCACAGACACTGGCTCTGACACCACAGACACCGGCTCTGACACCACTGACACTGGCTCAGACACCACTGACACCGGCTCTGACACCACTGACACCGGTTCGGACACCACTGACACCGATTCGGACACCACTGACACCGATTCGGACACCACTGACACCGATTCGGACACCACGCCGGAACCCTGTGTTGCCCTGCCCGCCGGTATCGAAATGCTGAGCGATACCGATTTGCCAAACTTTGCTCCCGGCGGCGCCACGTTCACATCATCCGTGGAAGCAGTGACCGGAGAGTCGTTCACTCAAACCTGGCACGTCACCATCGATTCAGATTTTGACCGCTGGCCATATGATCACCAACTGACCATTGAACCCAGAGGAGACGTTGCGGTCGGTGACCATCTGGCGTTCGAATACTGGACCCGGTGTATTGCTTCCAATGACGGGAACTGCTTTGTGTCCGTGCAGGTCGAAGGGGCAACCGACCCCTGGCCCAACATGGTGGAGTACTATTTAAAGACCGATGCTGCATGGGAATTTCATCAGGTGCCTTTTGTCTCCCAGCTGGCCTTTTTGGAAACCGAACACCAGATCTCATTCCGGCTGGGGTACACCGGTCAGGAGGTGGAAATCGCTCCCATTCGCCTCGTCAATTACGGTGCCATGATGCCCAGCGCGCGCCCGGATTGTCTGCCGGACAGCACCGACATTTATTCGGCGGTGACTATCGTGGCCGAACCCAGACTCACCGCCACCGTTGGCAGAGAATACGTTTACCTAATGGAAACCAACGGCATGCCGCGTCCTTTATACTCTCAGACCGCACTTCCCGGCTGGCTCACATTCAACACTTCGACCGGACAGTTGCGGGGCACCCCGGACTTTTCCAACATCGGCGTCTCCGGCGATATTACCCTGAGCGCCGACAATGGCATCGATTCGGACAGCATCACCTGGCAGATCACCGTTGGCGAGGATCCCACCCTGCTGGGCTTCTGGCAACTGGATGGAAATGGCGACGATACCACCGGTTACGGCAATGACGGCGCCGTGAATGGCAGCCCCACGTGGCAGGAAATAGCAGCCCCTGATTACGGCATTGTTGTCAACAACACCGATGGCAATTTCGAGTATGTTGAATTGCCCCAGGATGGCAACGACCTAAACGACGTCCAGGACGGTGACTATGTTATCTCCGCCTGGGTTCAGATTCTCAGTACGCCGTCCGGGGCCACAATAGATGACAACCTTTACGGTGCGGGCATCGTCATCAAGAAGGGGCCGAATCAGGAGATGAACACGGGCCTTTGGTACGGCAACGACCAGCGCTTCCATGCCACCCATTATTTCGATGCGAACAGTCCCAATGCCACATTCGCCGACGCTGTGAGCGATGTGATCGCGCCGGATGGGATGTATCATCATGTGGCCATGGTACTTGATCGCGGTTTTGGTTCACTCATCCTTTATGTGGATGGCGGCTGGGCTGATTTCGCTTTCCTTGGCGGTGATGAATTGGAGGCGGACTACGGTACTGCGCCATGGCGCATCGGCGTGGCCGACCCCAGCGCGGCCAACTATGGCCTCTTGGGCCATCTTCAGATTGACAATGTGCGCATTTACAGCCGCCTCCTCGGGGACAGTGAACTGGACGCCCTGGACATCTGACCCCGATACCTCATTCGGGATTAGTATCGATACCTTGTTGGGCAACTGCAATATGTTCGCTTAGGCTTTTTTGTGGGTGAGGCAGGCTTCGATGAAGGCGGTGAAAAGCGGATGCGGCTTTTGAGGTCTGGATTTGAATTCGGGATGAAACTGACAGGCTACAAAATAGGGATGATTGCTCAATTCCACCATTTCAACAAGTGAGCCGTCGGGGCTCAGACCGGAGAGGGTCAATCCCGCTTTTTCCAGCTGATCGCGATACGCGTTGTTCACTTCAAAGCGATGACGATGGCGCTCAGAGATATCTTTCTCGCCGTAAATCCGCATGGAGCGGGAGTCGTCTTTCAGCGTGCAGGGATAGGCGCCCAGGCGCATGGTCGCGCCTTTGTCCGTCACATCCTTCTGATCGTGCATCAAATGAATCACGCGATGTTTGGCCTTTGCGTCAAATTCCTCAGAGACCGCGCCCTTGATGTCACACACATTTCGGGCGTACTCCACCACTGCCATCTGCATGCCCAGACAAATGCCAAAGAACGGAATATTATTTTCACGGGCGTACTGAATGGACAGTATCTTGCCTTCAGACCCGCGCTCGCCAAATCCACCGGGAATCAGCAGTCCATCGATGCCTTTAAAGTAGGGCGCCGCGCCGTTGGACTCGATGTCTTCGGCGTTAATGTGCGCCAGCTTGACCTTGCAGTTATTGGCGATGCCCCCGTGCACCAGCGCTTCGTTCAGACTCTTGTAGGCATCCCGCAGGTGGACATACTTCCCAATGACACCGATGGTCACTTCTTCTTTGGGATTGGTGATGCGCTCCACAATGCGGTCCCATTCGGATAAATCCGTGGGACGCGACCAGATGTTAAGCAGCTTACAGACCAGGTCATCCAAACCTTCTTTTTGCAGTGCACCGGGCAATGCATAAATGCAATTGATGTCCTTGGCCTGAATCACAGCCTTCTCGTTCAGATTGCAAAACAGGCCAATTTTACGGCGGTGGTCTTCTTCGAGAGATTTTTCGGTGCGGCAAATCAGAATATCCGGCTGAATACCGATCTCGCGCAGCGCCTTCACGGAATGCTGCGTGGGCTTTGTTTTGAGTTCACCCGCCGCTGCAATGTAGGGCACAAGGGTAACGTGCATGCAGATGGCGTTCTCATGCCCCATTTCAACGATCATCTGACGAATCGCTTCCATAAAAGGCAGTGACTCAATGTCGCCCACCGTGCCGCCAATCTCCACAATGGTCAAATCAAAATGTTTGGCGCGGTCATACACAAATTTTTTAATTTCGTCGGTAATGTGCGGAATCACCTGAACCGTGCGGCCCAGATATTCACCACGACGCTCCTTGCTGATCACGTTGTGGTACACACGACCGGTTGTCAGATTGTTGTTCTGGGACATCTGCGCTGTGGTAAACCGCTCGTAATGTCCCAAATCCAGGTCGGTTTCAGCGCCATCGTCAGTCACAAAAACTTCACCATGCTGAAATGGACTCATGGTCCCCGGATCCACATTGATATACGGATCCAACTTCATCATGGTAATATTCAGTCCCCGGTTTTCCAAAAGGGTACCCAGAGACGCGCCGGCGAGGCCTTTGCCGATGGAAGAGACCACACCACCGGTAACAAAAATCATTTTCCTTGGTTTTTCATCCATTGAGGACTGCTCCTGTTCTGCAATACTAACGAAGCGAGGAGTCACATTCGGTGGGTCAAGAAAGGCTACCTGGAATGTTTTTCCCGCGTTTTCAACACGGGCGTAGACTATATGCCTTCATGGAAACCCATGTCAATCGCTTCATATTTTGTTTTCAAAAAAAATGCGGAAGTACATTTTTGTACAAAAACGCAGCACGAATAACGTGAGGTAAAACCTGCACGCGGCGGTGTGCATCACCCGATTGTCCGGGACATAAGGGCATCTGTCACTGAATCCGCGAAGCGCTGCAATTCCGGAAAAAAGCGAATAAAACTTTCCGCCATCAGAGGGTAATGTTTTTTTATTCCTGGCAATGCATCGGCCAGGGGCGTGGTTCTGTCAAATCGCTCACCCACACGACGCAGCGCGTACGCCACATTACTGATGTCTTCGTATGTGCGCAGCCAGCGCCGTTCAAGCATCCGTTCCACCACCTGTTTATACCGCGGCGGGAACTCCGGACGAATCAATGTGAGTGACTGATAAATGGACGCAAAAAAGGTTTCTTTTTTTATTCGCGTATAGGATGGCCAACGGTCCAAAAGAAAATGATCGAACATCACGTCAGCCACGATTGGCCCGTAAATGCCAAAATCATCCTTTATGCCGTCCACGCAGGCCATCACCGCCCCATGGCAATCAGTGAACCGGTCCACCTCCCGATGATGCCGAAT
>JAFGWT010000125.1 GCA_016937015.1 Deltaproteobacteria bacterium
CCTGATGGTGGACTGCAGCCACGCCAACTCCCGCAAGGATTATCGCCGCCAGCCCCTGGTGGCCGAAGACGTGGTCCACCAGATCAGGGAAGGCAATCAGTCCATTATGGGCATCATGCTGGAGAGCAATCTGTTTGAAGGCAGCCAGTCTCTGACCCTGCCCACCTCGGAACTGAAGTACGGCGTGTCGGTCACCGACGCCTGCATTGGATTCGATGACACCGAAACCCTGCTCAAAAAAATGCATCAGTCCCTGCAACCGGTTTTGCAAAGCCGCATTGACTGAATGTCGCTCAGGCCGCCCGTTTTTTGAAGACGAAATACAGGTACACGCAGACGCCGACAATTGCCATGGCAATCCACTGACTGGTGGTTACCCCGAGAAACGCGCCCCGTTCGTCGCTGCGGATGAATTCGAGGCTGAAGCGCCCGATGGCGTAGCTGACCATGGCAAAAATAAAGACCTGTCCATCAAACCGTTTTTTGGGGCGAACGACAAAATATGCCACCGCGGCAATGACAAAGGCAATGATGGCTTCGTAGAGCTGGGTGGGATGAACCGGCAGGGATGCTTCCCGGTAGGTGTCCAGCATGCCTTCCCGCCACTGATGCCGTGATGCCGGGGAGCCCTTGGGAAATGAGATGCCGAAATGGTCGTGGGTGACCGCGCCAAAGCAGCACCCCGCCAGAAAACAGCCCATGCGGCCCCAGGCCAGACCCAGCATAATGGTCCAGCCGCCCATGTCGCATATTTTTCCGGCCGGCCATTTGTATTTGCGAATGAACCAGATACTGAAGAGGGCTGCGGCGACGAAGCCACCGTAAAATGCCCATCCGCTGAACGAGATCCAGGCAAAACAGTTTTTATTCTCGGGATGGCACAGCTGGGTTTTGGCGTCCCACACGCCCTGCAAATAGTGGCATTCCTGGGCGTCCACATACCAGTTGACCTGGGAGGGATCCCGGCACAGGTTGATGTAATCAAGCAGGTGACCGTCCGCAAAAATATGCAGCACCTTTGCCCCGACCATGCCAAAAATCACCATCAGAATGCCAAAATCGATCATGCGGCCTTTGTCGAGACGATTTCGGCCTGCCCAGCGGCTGGCCAGATACACCACCAGGGTGAACCCCAGCGAGAGCATCAGGAAATACGGGGGCAAATGCAGGTCACCAATATGGAAAAAGGATGGGTCCACAATCGTTCCTGTCAGAATCTTTCGTAATAGGGGGAGATGCCCGCCCGGTCGGCCAGCGCTTCAAGAATACTCAGTTCCTTATTTACAATTCGCTGATGATGGCGGTAGCGGTCCAGCCGGCCCTGAGAGGCGTAGTAAAATGACCGCTCCACATTTTCGAGCACCAGCAAAAAATGCGGATGCAGCTCGGCCAGTTTTTCGGGCGGACTCATCTGCTCCGCAAAACGCGCGTTGGTGGCCGCCATTTCCTCGGCGTAATTGCACAGCTTTTTATCCTGCAGGTGACGCCGGACATATTCATTAATATCCACCGCGTATTGCAGCATGGTCTGAAAACGGACTTCGTATTCGCGCTGAGATTCCGCCGCCACACCTCGAAGCGAGATGAGCGACATCAGCAGCAGCGCCAGCCAGAACCCTGGTTTATTCATTTTGTTTTTCTCCATTCGACACCGGGACGAAAAGGGGGGCGGTCAAAGAAGCGGGCGAGGGGTCAGACAGCGGGTCGCCGGACTCGGATTGATCGCAAAGGGCGACGAGTCCATTTTGGGCGGCCTGTTTTTCCGCTTCCTTTTTGCTTTTTCCCATGCCCCGTGCGAGGGGTGCACCGTTGACTGTGATTTCAATCTCGTAGGTGCGGTCGTGGTCAGGGCCCTCAATCCCCACCGTGGTGTAAACAGGGCTCAGACAACTGGATTGCAACTGCTGTTGCAGCTGGGTTTTCGCATCCGCCATGCCATCCCCTTCGATGACGTTGTCAATCATCTGTTCAAACCATTTAAGTACCACCGCTTCGCAGGCGTAAAAATCGCTGTCCTGAAAAATGGCCCCCACAATGGCCTCCACACAGTCCGCCAGGATGGACGCTTTTTCGCGGCCGTTGTTTTTATCTTCGCCTTTGCCGAGCAGGATAAAAGGCCCCAGATTCAGGTTGACCGCCACCTGAGCCAGATTTTCCTCGTTTACCAGTGCTGCGCGGTAGCGGGTCAGTTTGCCCTCGGGCCACTTGGTTGCCATGCTCATGAATTTTTTGGAAATGATTAAATCCAGCACCGCGTCCCCAAGAAATTCCAGCCGTTCGTTGTGGCTGTCGGAATTACTCTGCTCATTGAAATATGACTTGTGCGTCAATGCTTCCATCATCAGTTCCAGATTTACAAACGAATATCCAATGCAGGTTTCCAGTTCCGTTTTAAGCTCTTGGGGGTTGGGCGCCATTTAGATCCCTTTTCTATTGTGACGAAATATATTCTATCTAAAACGGTTAAATAAGTATTAAAACCCTTTGCCAGATTCTGGCAAACAGTTTGCCACAGCTTCATGGCATTGTTGACAATAAAATCAAAGGAAAAATAAAACCATGAATGAGTCAGGGAATCGCAACGCCGCAGTAGACACGCCATCCTGGGACTGGCGCGCAAATCCGCAGCGCTTTAAGTTTGTTCGTGTGATTCAAATTGTCATCCTGCTGGTATGTCTGACAGGGCTGGGGGTGGCAGTGGAATTGACACATATTCACTATGAAAGCCACACCAATCCGGCGTTTAAATCCATTTGCGCCATCAACGAAGCGGTCAACTGCGAAACCGTGGCCAGGTCGCCCTGGTCGGTGTTTGCCGGTCTGCCCATCTCCGTGTGGGGGATGCTGGCCTACCTGCTGTTTGTCGTCCTGGAGACATATTCCCTGCTGCGGCGCAAAGTGCTCAGCGGATTCCATTTTGTGGCGTTTTCGGGTGCACTGGTGGCGTCGGGGCTGCTGGCGTACATCTCCACCGTGATTATCAAAAGCCTTTGCCTGTTTTGCACCACCCTGTACGTGGTGAACACCACCCTGTTCATACTTGGTCTCACAGCACTTTATAAAACGACCCGAAATCCGCTTGGCGCCATTGTGGCAGACGTGAAGACAGTGATTGGGGGATATCGCTTCTTCGCGCCTTTGGCGCTGTTGTACGTTGGGCTCGCCATCGCCACATACAGCCTTATCCCGGTGTACTGGCAGACGTCCAAATATGACTCTCTGCCCGCGATGGATAGTGGCGTGACCGATTCCGGGGCCCACTGGATTGGCGCAAAAAATCCAAAGGTCACCATTGTGGAGTTCAGCGACCACGAGTGTCCGTTCTGCCGCCGCGCCCATTATCATATGCGAATGATGGTGGCCCGTCATAAAAACGAGGTGCGGCTGGTCCATCGTCACATGCCCATGGACAATAAATGCAACGAATACCTCGACATGGCATATCATGAGCGGGCATGCGAATTCGCCGCGGCGGTGGAGTGTGCCGGGGAACAGGGAAAATACTGGGAAATGAACGATGCGGTGTTTGGTGCACAGGAAAATGCCTCAGCGGCATCTGTGAATCTGGACGATATTTTTGATAAGCTGGAACTGGACGGGAACCGAATTGAAAAATGCATGTCAACGCCCAGGGTGGCGCGGATAATCGGCGCGGACATCGATGAGGGCACCAGGCGACAGATTCCAGGAACCCCCACCTATTTCATTGGGGCCCAGCCATATCCCGGCGCTGTACCCGAACAAACGGTGATAAACCTGCTAAAACGCATAAAGTAGCACCTCCGGGTCTCAAATGACCCAATTTTGATTCTTGAAAAGCACGAAAATTATAGTAAAATTAAAAATGATGTTAAAACCCATTTAATGATGGGTTGGCACCTAAAAGAATCGATTTTGCGCCGTTTATATCACTGTTCAGGCGCAGTCCTGGTGCCTGGCATCGCGACAAGGGCCGTCAACGGGAGAGGAAAGCATGGCGATTGATTTTGATGAGGAACTGGAACCGAAGGTAGCGCTCGCCATCTGTTCACAGCACAATCTGAAGTATGACCCCGAAATCACCTGGGGATGTGTGCTGTGCCGGGCAAGTCGTAAAAAGCGGATTTCCGGGTACTGGGTGGTCGCTGCCATACTTGCGGTTGCGGCGGGCATTTATCTTCTCTTGCCCGTGATTCGTCCGGATACGCACCCCACGCTGTCATCCATGGTCACTGTTGGGGAACGCAGTACGGATGAAGTGAGCGAGGCAGACGCGCGACTCGCATGTGTGCTTCAGCTGTCGAGAAACATTGAAGAATGCATTGCAAAAATAGACCCCGCAAACGCCAACGCGCGAATGGATAAGGAATTCTGCCTTAACCCTCTTCAGGAAGCCAATGACAGCTGCCCCATTGAGAATTTCGGACAGGATTATCTAAGGGAACCGCTTTACAACATCAGCAAAATACCGGACTGGCTGAAAGTGCGAAAGGTGCTGGAGGAAAACCAGGAGGCCATAGAAAAATGCATGGATGGGTCGGCCTACGATTTCGCAGTGCGCGTCTCAGTGGCCAAAGCAACCGGGCGTTCAGAGGATATTACGCTCTCCCTGTTTGGACTGGATACGAGTCAGCGTTTTTGCCTGTATGAGTTTTTTGAATCGTTGCAGTTTCCTGCGGTCCGAGCAAAGCCGTACACCTTCGTCACCCATGTGCAGTCGGGTCTGCTGGCATTGAATCGCCCCCAGAAAGGCGATGAAAAAGGGGAGACCTTCAAGAAATTTGTTGAAGAGCAGCGAAATGCCCAGCTCACCGAAAAGCGCAACGCGGAGATCATGCAGCGTCGGCGCGAATTTGACAAAAAGTTTCAATCCGACATGAAAAAAGAGTAACTGCGGCAACCCCGCCACTTTTTTCATCACCGTCACACCGCTCCACTGTCAGATTTTACACTCGCTTTGTCGAGATGAAACAGGCTAAAAAAATAATGGCTTTGGCATGAAGCCCCGGCGCCACATCACAGACGAACTGCCACGCCGAGACTGGCTTCGATGAGCAGCGTGTTGAGTGTGGCCTGCCTTTTTTGGGCAAAGCGGACCTCGACCCCTTTGGGCATGACGCCAAGGCCCAGGGTCAGCGGGATATGAATGCGCCGGCTGAGGCGGAAGGACAGCCGTCCAATGACACCGCCCAAAAACAGGCGCGCATCACTTTGCTTTACGGGATAAACGTCGCTTTTTCCGATGGTTCGAAACTGTCCCATCCCCATCTGTACGCCAAACGCGGCAGACACTGGTTCGTTGCGGGCCAGCAGAAATCCCAGCTGACACCGACCCAGCAGCAGTCGCACCGACGCGGATGCATTCTCCGCCTGAATGCTTTGGGTCAGCACCGTGATGTCTGCGGCCAGACCGAGAAAAAACCGGTTGGTCGGAAACACGGCAAGGGTGCCGCCCACCCACCCCCATGGGACCAAGCCCTCCCGGCGCCCAGGCGACCCCGGCATGGACAGCGGTGGACAGCCGGTACCGGCTGTTGGGGAAAACCGGGGCGGGCGAACGGGGTGCATCGGATTCGCGCGGCATTTTGTCGGGCACCGCAACGGCGGGGGACAATGGGGCGCCACCATCACCAGCGGCGCGGGACTGGGGATACAGGGCCGCCAGCACCGCTTCTCCGGCCTTCAGCGCGGCCACCTCCGCAGTGGTCCCGGCGGGTTCCACCACCAGTGGGTATTGTCGGTATTCTGAAACGTCGGATTCAGCTGCCACAAAAACGGAATGCAGCACCGCCCCGTTGTCAGGCGTTACAGCAACGAGGATGGCGCCCCGCGCGGCGTGCAGGCGCATCGCTTCGGTGAGAATATCCAAATAGGACCTGTCTCCATGTCCCTTTGCGATGGTGTGTGAGAGGTCCAGCCCGCGAAGGGCCAGTTCGGTCTGAATGCGCCCGTCCACCTCGGGCCAGGCGGCCGCAGGGCAGCAGGTATCCAGATGAACCAGCACCACACGGGCTGCGGCGGGACGGTCGGCTTGGGCATGGCCAGGGGTCGGCCCCATGACCCCTGTCACCATCA
>JAFGWT010000126.1 GCA_016937015.1 Deltaproteobacteria bacterium
GGAGCATCACGGCCGGGGTGCCGTCGTCTTCCCCAACCACCGCAGCATTGTTGCTGACCCTGACATTCACCGGCCAAATCTGCTCATCTCCGGGCAGTTGCACCGTCGATTGGGTCAGGACATCCACGGAAAGCGCAAATGTGCCCCCCTGGGAGGTAAACTCCAAATTCAGCGTTCCAGGCCAGATGCACGCAAAATGGCGGCACTGGTAATCGACAATTTCGGATTTGCTCCACGCAACCCACGC
This sequence comes from Deltaproteobacteria bacterium, assembly GCA_016937015.1. Taxonomy (GTDB): domain Bacteria; phylum Myxococcota_A; class Polyangia; order JAAYKL01; family JAAYKL01; genus JAFGXQ01. The sequence continues at coordinate 248 of JAFGWT010000126.1, forward strand.
CTCCAGGGCGCGCGGAATCTCTTTTGGGGGCAGTTGCGTCTGTGTCCAGGAAGCTGCCGCCAGTTGTATGCTGACTGTGATGAGTGCAACAAACAGTACGCCGGATGAAAATGCTTTCATACCCACACCTCTTTCTGCGCTTTTTAATGTGACAGGTTTTCAGGTCCGGCCTTTAACCAATGGACAACGGCAAAACACACATGTTCTGGCAAAATGCGTTTGGCCCGTTTTAAAGTGTCGAGAGCCATAGCCATGGGGCAACGGGCTGTCGGTGCCAGAATTCAGATTGGCTGAAGCGGTCCGGCCACAGCGGGGCGGAATGTCTTTGCACATGGGAGGGTGTTTTGCTGTGAGGGCATCAGAGGGGATTTAATTCCGGTATTAAAAATATCATCACAAAGGGCGTTTTGAATGATATAACTTTTGACCAATTAAACAGTTAATTGCACATAACCTTAAATTACAGGCACATGAAAGGACACTGTATGAAAAAATCTCAACAGTTTACGGATTTGCTACCGACGCTGCTGGTCACACTGATGCTGTCGCTGCCCCTTGGCAGCTGCTGCGAAAAGACAGATTTGAAATTGGATCGCTTCGACGGGTTTATTGACGGAGTGGGGGATTTGCATGCGGGATTTGATTTGGATTGGCTAAGTGGCAACTACAGCATATCGCTCGATTTCTGGACGGGTATCAGCGCATTTCGCTCATTTGATATTTCTGCGATACTGAACCTGAATCTGGATTTTGGACTGAACGCCACGTTTCAGGCGGGCATGGTGTATTGGGATGTGGATAACGATGCGTTCAAAGAGCTGGTGAGAGTGCTGCTGGTGACCAATCAGGAAACCGGCGAACAGTTTCGGTTTTTTCAGTGGGACGGTGACAAATACACCCAGGATATTGCTCAGAAATATGTGGGCTTTTTGCGTGGTGACAGCACGGTGATTGTGGTGGCCGATGCGGCGGGCAGCGAGGGCGTGGTCATTGTGGAAATGAACGCCACCGCGAATGCGGAGATGGAAATTCTGGCGTGCACCGACAGCTATGACTGCGGCACCTGTGATGGGGATGACAAACTGACCGATTGCATTTCGTATGCGGAGGCCGGCCAGTTCACCCCGGTGGTCTCTGCGAATGGGTCAACAGACAGCGCCACCGAATCCGGCGACACGGGCGCTGACACTGAATCCGCCAGCGGAACTGAAGCTGAGACTGATGAACCTGGTGGCAGCGACAGCGCGACGGACAGTGCGGCTGTCATGGACACGGATTCCGATTCCATCAAGGACACCACCCAGACCTCTGATTCTGACACTGCCAGCCAGTCGGACACCGACACAGTGGACGATACCGCGTCAGCGATGGACACCGGCACTGTATTGGATACCGCAGCGGATACCGCGACCAACGGCAACACCGACACCAGTTCATCGTTCAGTCTGGATTTGGACAGCGATTCTGATTCGGATATCGGTATCACGATTGACAGCGACACATTTACGATTGACTGGGGATTTTAAGGGAGGGACTTATGAGACAGTTAAAATTAATTCTGGCGGTGTTGATATGCATTCTGTTAAGCAGTGCAGTTTATGCACAATCCGGCGAGGTCTCGGCAACCACATCCGGCACTGCGTCGGTGAGCGTGGGCAGCGATGCGAAAGGGACCACCGAATCGGATGAGACGGCGGCGCTTCGACTGAAGGCGGAAATTGCCCGGGCTGAAGCGGAGAAGGCGAAAGCCGAAGCTGAAAAAGCCAAAGCCGAAGCGGAGCGGGCGCGTACCGAAGCGGAGTCCAAAAAAGACGCGCAGGCATCAGCCGCTGTGCAGGTGCCCCCCCCAGCCCCGCTGGTGGCAGCCCCGGCGCCGCCGCCCGTTCCTCAAAACAATACAGTAGAACCAACCACGTCAACTGAGACGTCAACTGAGACACAGCCCAATCATCGTGGCCTGTTTCTTCGCTTTGCGCCCGGCCTCGGGCTGGGTGTTGCCTGGGCCAGGGGGACCATGGATCCCCGTCCTGGATTGGAAGCCATTACCAACCCCCGTCACACCACGTTGACAGGCACCATTGGCCTCGATATTGGCGCCGGGCTTTCCAGACGTCTGGCCCTCCACGTGGGCACGTTTTACGAAAAAATGATTTTTCGCATGAAAGACCCCACCAATGTGGTGTTCTCCATTCTGGGAGTGGGCGCCGGGTTGACCTGGTATTTTACCGACCTGGAGCTGTATCTGACCGGTCAGTTTCGCTGGGTGGGCATGCTGCTTAAATTCCCCGAGGTGTCATGCTCAGATTATTTTGACGATACGTTTGAGTGGTACAAAGGTCCGGGCATGTCCCTCACATTTGGTCGGGAATGGTTTGAGAGTCCCACCGATGACAACGCCACCGGGATTGGTATTCAGGCCAATTATTACCGGATGCACGGGGGGATTGACAAGGCCTACGCATTTAACCATTTCAGCCTGCTCGCGGTGCTGACATTTACCCATTTTTAGAGCGATTTATGTATACTGCCAAAGAGCTTGCTCAAATGATTGGCGCCACGGTGTCGGGAGACCCCGATGTGGTGGTCAGCGCCATTTGCACAGTGCATGACCTTGTGGACGGCTGCATTTTTCCGCTGCTCAAAAAGCGGTATGCGTTCGCGCTGGACGAAGGACAGATTGTGCTGACCACGCCCGACATCGCCGCCTCCGGGGTGCTGGGAACGGCCGGCACACTGCTGGTGCATCCGGTTGCGCTGATTGCACTGGCCCGACTCATCGACCTGTATTTTCCGGAGACGCCGGTGTTTCGCGGCGTGCATCCCGATGCCACGGTGTCTGCTGATGCCGATATTCATCCCAGCGTTGCGATTGGTCCTCGGGCAGTCATCGAAGACGGCGTGTCGATAGATGAGGGGACAGTGATTGGCGCGGGCGCCGTGATTTGCCGCAACAGCGCTATCGGGCGGTTTGTCCGGATTGGTCCTGGGGCCGTGATTGGTCACGAGGGGTTTGGGTTCATTCCCACTGCGCACACCATTATGAAGATTCCCCAGGTGGGCGGGGTTCGCATTGGCGACTTTGTGGAGGTCGGGGCAAACAGCTGTATAGATCGCGGCACAATTGGAATCACCCAGGTGGGTTTTGGCAGCAAAATAGACAACCTGGTGCAGATTGGCCACAACGTGCGCATTGGTGACAATGTAATAATCGCGGCCCAGTCAGGCATAGCCGGTTCAACCACCATTGAGGACAGCGTTTTGGTTGGCGGCCAGGCGGGGGTGGCGGATCATCTGAATATTGGCACGGGCGCACGAATCGGGGCCAAGAGCGGTGTCATTGGAGACGTTTCTCCCGGAGACACCGTTGCAGGATACCCTGCCATGAACCGCTGGCAATGGCTCAAAATGATCGCCGCCATCAAGCGGGAAACCACCCGCAAAAGCAAATCGTAAAATCGTTCCAAAGTCCCCCAAACAGTCGCCGCGCACGCAACAACGGATACTATACGCACTGCACTTTACCAGGGCGCACACACACAGGCGCGCCCGCATAGGCCAATTTCAATTCATCCGTATGGGCAGACCTATGTGTCTGCCCGTACCTAACGACCAGGCACAAACCGACGATCATGTAGATGACAGCCAATTGGTAAATAATGTTTCGTTGTTTTGAAAGGATCATGCCTTTTAGGGCAACTGTGTATCCAAAAATTGGCCATGAATATCATTTCACAATGCGCAAATCACAATGCGCAAATCACAATGCGCAAATCACAATGCGCAAATCACAATGCGCAAATCACAATGCGCAAATCA
>JAFGWT010000127.1 GCA_016937015.1 Deltaproteobacteria bacterium
ACTGCGTATACACCAATGTTGCAGATGGGACTGTGTGCGCAACAGATACGGACTTGACCGATTGTCTGGGCGCCAATACGTGTTTGGCAGGGGTATGCACCGCCACACCGCTCTCCGCGGGCACATCCTGCGGTGCGGGCGCCGACACCGATACAGACAATTGCGTGGTTGGTTTTCAGTGTGACGGACTGGGAGACAATTGCGTTGAAGTGCACGAAGCGGCCGGTGCAGACTGTGCCATTAATGAGGTGGCATATCCTCCGATGTGCTGGGACGGGTTCTGCGGGACAGTGACCAGCAGTTCATGGTACCCCACTTTTGATGCGACTTCACCGGATGGCGCCTGCTATGAAATCATGAAATCAGCGCCGGACAACGACGTATGCGCCGGTGCGGCCGCTTCTGCAGCAGGTGATTTGGGTTCCTTTGCCAATACTGAAGAAGTCGCAGTCTCAGTCACCGGTTCGACGGTGTGCGCCGGCTCCACATCACAGTCAGGTGCGATGAATTGCATCATCCCTACAGGCATGGCCATGGGAATTGGTGCCAAAGACCTGGTGTATTCCTTCGGGTACACCACCACCGATGCCACTCAGCAGCAGCTTTACGGCTTTGTTGTGACTGTGGAATCAGATTTTCGTGCTGTGCTTTACACTGAAACCGACAGCTGCACCGATGGCACTGTCAATGGGCATCCCTGTCAGTGGCAGCCCGAGCTCGACAACGGCGGTGTGCCGGTGCCATGGGAATACGCCGCCAACAACCAGGGCCGTGATTGGGATGGGGTAAATCAGCGCTGCGACAGCTCAGGCAGTTCGGGGTACCAGTGGTGCTTACGGGGAAGCGGCAGCTGGAGTTATCCCGAGGATGTTACCGACTGCAAATTTAACAACGATGGCACATACGCCTGCGACAGCTCGGCCACGTACACCGCACAAACATTTATTTATCCCATTAGCGATGAAGCGGCGTCGAACCACCGCGTGTACATCCACGTGGACGGGGCCACCGCAGCGGACGAAGGCAATTTTACCCTCAAGGTAGCACGCGTGGCCTGGCAAAACGGCGCCTGCGAACGGGTGAACGATGCCCCGAGAGTATACGATGTCACCGACGTTTCAAGCACCCGCATTTACCGCGGCAACCTGACCGGCGTGGCCAACAGCGATCACACGGATTTTTCCAGCGACTGTGGTGGATACGACTGCGCCGCCACCTGGTTTGGCACAACCAGCGCCCATACCGCAGGAACGGCCAATGCGTTCTGGCCCAACGCGGCGTTTTTCAAGGTTCAGCCAACCAGTAACACCACCTACTGCGTGACCACCGATCATACGGGAGTGACCGGTGGCATTGATCCGGTGCTAGAAGTGGTTGAGCTGACAACACTGCCCTTTAACAATCCCAAAAATCTCTGCCAGGGTTACACCAGCCCAATCAGCGGGGTGCCTGCGGCGGAAGGTCCCGATGGTGTCGGCTTCCTGGGGGAATCGGGCAAAGTCTATCTGGTAAAACTGTCCGAAAGAGACGAAAACACAGCGCCATGCACCGCCAACTGCAACTATCGCATGGTGGTGAGTGAGGACATCTGCGGTGAGTACTGTGCCCCCACCACAACCAATGTGGGGTGGAGTTTTTACTCAAACGGAACCTCTTCATTTACCCACAGCTTCCTAAATGAAACCAGTATCACCCTGCGCGCCAAAGGAGAGAACAACGGGACCAACTGGCCTGCCATGACAGTAAAAATCGGTGGCACCACCATCATGAACGTCACCGTATCCAATACCGACTGGGGCCTTTACCAGGCCACATTTCCTGCATACACCGGAGACCAGACCGTCTCGGTGTCATTTGCCAACGATTCATGGGGCGGTGGTGGCCCCGGCGGGGATTCAAATCTCTTCGTCGAGTCCGTTACCCTCGGATGCGATGATCAGGTGGATTTACTGATTCAGGAAAACACTGTGGGTTTCTGCAATGTGGATGGCGCTGTCTATAACGACCAGTCCGGCTACACCGGCGATGGTTTCGCCAATACAGACAATGCGCTGGGCAACGGGATAGAATGGTCGGTGGCTTCCCCCGCTGGTCAAAATACCGTTGCGACGCTGACGTTTCGATATGCCAATGGTGGCGCGGCAAACCGCCCGGCAAATTTAATTGTAAATGGCACCAGTCAGGGCAGCGTGTCCTTCCCGGTCACAGGGGGTTGGACCAACTGGACAACGGTTCAGACATCTGCTGTTCTCACCGAAGAAATCAACTCGATTCTGCTCGAAGCAACCGCTGCAGATGGTCTCGGCAATGTGGATTGGTTGACGGTATCCGGTCCCGGATTGACAACCGGTGACTGTGCCCTTGCAGTCACGTGCGAAACGACAATTCTTGAAGCTGAAGCCATGAACCACACCGTCGGCAGTGCTTTGGGAGTCGGCTGGGCGCTATGGATTTCGGGATCGATATATGATGATGCGACTTTCACAGCAAATACATCGATGACTGTTCGCGCCGCTGGAACCCTCCATGGCAGCGGCGAATTGCCCAACATGGTGGTGAAGGTGGATGGAGCCACTGTCATGGACGTTGATGTCGTCAGCACTACCTATTCTGATTACAGCATTCAATTCGCATCAACTTTCGGCAACAAGGAAGTGCGCGTCAATTTCACCAATGACCGCGACGACTCTGACGGCGATATTAACCTGTTTGTCGACAACATCACGCTTGGATGTGACGGAGATGGTTCAGCGCCCGCGATAAGTGTTGATACGGACACATCGGATGACTGCGTTCCGGCCGGCTGCGAAGGCGCCACCACGCTTTCAGAACTGGATTTTACCGGTTGGTACACAGGCTGCGTGTACGTGCCCTACGACGCGACATACCATATGAGCACATGGGGCTGGAGCTACGGTGACCTTGAGCTCATAAAAATCAACGATATCGCTGTCAACCCCGGTGACGTGTGGGCGCCATCCGAAATGCCCGCATCGTGCAATGGCGGATGGTACGTGTATATCAACCTCAATTCATTTGATTCACACGTGGAAATCAAGCCATGACAAATTGATCACAGCCAGAGGATATCGGGATAGAGTCCGTCAACAGTCTGAGGGCTTTGACTTTCAAAATCGTACATTTGAATCATCAGACGCATCATCATGTTTCCGGTCGCCGCATCGGTGAGTCTCTCCTGCATCTCGGTCATATCGTCGATTCTGGCCTGCTGCACGGCGTCATCGTAATTGTCGCCATCAATCCAGTGCGCCAGAAATGCACCAGGGGCAAAATTAACGTACATGTTTTCGCCAACGGCGCCATTGACGGCGTGAATCCCAATTTCCGCCCATGCATCCGTCATCTCGCTGCCATAGCATACCGTTTGATACACCACACTGACATTCAGTTCCCGCGCCGCGATTTCTGCGGTGACGTCGCTCACGTTATACCGGTCATCGTAAAACAGCAGGTCACCGTCGGTGGTGCCATGGAGGTCAATCAAAATGTCCACCTGGTAGCCGGCGTCGGTGTAATCTGCGATGGCAGACAAAAACCGATTCAGTGTGGCGTCGCTATCCGTGAGCGATGTGATGTCATCGTAATGACCTTCGGCTACGCTCTCCACGTCTGCGATAATCCAGTCCTCTCCAAAATCCTCTGCAATCTCCGTCATCGTTCGGCTCTGAATCTCCTCGATGGGCTGTTCGTACATATCCGCAAAAATTCCGCCAATTTCATTGGGAAACTGTTGATACAGCGCATCCACGTCTCCCCCTTCCATCGACTGGGAGTTGTCGATAATTACGACCAGCGCTTTAGGCTGATTTGCTCTGGGACCGGTGGGCGAGGTATCTTCAGTGTCATTGCGCTGTGAATCGGTGTCGGCTACGGTCTCCGAGTCCGCGTCTGTACCGGGATTCGTCGCTGAATCCGTTTCGACACCGGAATCAGTCTCGAATTCCACTGAAGAACCGGAATCAGTCTCTGTTTCCGAATCCTGTTGATCGGCTGAATCGACATCAGTGAGCGTATCGGCCACATCGATAGTGTCTAAACCGCTATCCTCACCGGAATCATTCGCCGATTCGGTGTCGTTTGAAAAATCAGTCAGAGTGTCGACGCCGCTAACCGTATCTGGTGTGGTGGTATCCTCGATCTTCGATTCGGTTGCTGTATTAGAATCCGAGCCCGTACCGGAACCGCCACTGTCACCATCGTCTGTGAAAGTGGTCGTATCTCCATTATGGCCATAATCTGAATCTGTATCGGTCTCTCCCCCCTCTGAAATCCCGCCCGTACGCTGGCATGCGATAGAAAATACGCTGGCAAAAACCAATGACACTAATCTGTTGTATTTCATGTTCAACCTTCATCAACTTTCAAGTCTGATACATATAAAAAACCCTTCAGACCAATATAACAAATATCGCGCCCAAAGGATATCCTGCCGACGAATTTTCTGCTGTGGCATACGGCAGAAAATCATCTTGACAAATATTTTCCAAGGAATGTTAGAAGCCCGTGCTCTCGCGTGGATTGGACGGGATATCTGTCATCCCGCGCTCCCGCATCACCAGGTGCAGCTCGTGGGTCAGTACCGGCGCCCGTTCCGCGATACGCCGCAGGTCGGTGCCCGCAATTCGAAACGCTTTCAAACTTGTTTTGGCCACTACAGACGCATTGCGACGAGTACTGTACCCCATCGCCACATTCTCACCAAAAAAGTCCCCAGGTCCCAGTTGTTCCTGTGGATCGCTTCCTTTCCTGCTTCGTTTAAGCACCTCGGCCTCGCCTTCAATGATAATGTAGAAATCATCTGTTTTCCCCCCCTGGCGCAACACGTAATCCCCAGGTGCGTAGACGCGCTCCTCTGCCAGCAAAGATATTTCATGTTTGGCGTGGGGATGAAGATTTCGAAACAATTGAACCTGAGAAATAAAGTCCCGGGACATCCAAAGTCGCTCAAATCTCGATTTCAATTCATTTGCTTCAACAAATTCCAGAAATGTATCCCCCGGCAGTTTGAACAAAACGCACGCCGACAGGGTGCGAAATGCGGCGTTGCGTCTGGCCTCGCGGATAATTGACATTTCTCCAAAAAAATCACCGCTTTCCAGCAGTGCAATTCGTCTGGGCGCATCACCATTGAGATCCAGAACCTCTCCGCTTCCAGATAAAATGAAATAAAAGCCATCACTGTGGTCCCCCTGGGCGACCACTTCAATCCCCGGCCCCACTTCGAGAAGTTCCCCCTGTGAAAACACCACATTTATCCAGAACAAATCGGTTACATCCAGAAGGTTCATGGTTTTAAGCAGCTTAAACACAAGCGCCTGAGGCAAGGAATTGCTCTCAAGATATGTCTTGCCCCATCCAGGCGCGGCCACAGGATATCGCGCGGTATCCACCTTTTCGGGATTGACGTGATAAAACAGGAAATCGACATCCCGATTCTGCGTCATCTGCTCAGCGTAGTCGGAGGGGTCTCCGTGAATCGGGGGCCCGCCGCCATCAATCATCACGAGTTTTTCACCACCTCGCACCAGCTGTTTCATCCGGCGTCGCCTGCCATCGGTGATCGCCCCCGCCTCCGCCATTTCGTCAAGTTTTGCAAATCCGGCTGTATCGCTGCTATGCACAACGGTATGCCATCGGTTGTCACGTCCTCGCACAGAAACCCTGAACCCGACAGTTGGGATGGAATGCACCGTGTAAAAGAACTCCCACCTGGCGCCGTACATATTGAAGGGTTTTCCTGGAATGACTTCGGTGAATGTCAGGTAGTTTCGAATCTCATCAATGCTTTCTCCAAGCACATTGCTCGTTTTAATCAGCATCGACTCATATATTTCGCGGGTAGTGATTATATTTGCTGTCTGTTCCGACAGAATAATATCCATCAAAGTGCAATGATCGTCGTGCACATGAGACAAAATTACGCCAGCCAAATCGGATTTCGGAATCCCCAGCTGACGCAAATAATCAGACGTTCCCACCGGGCCATCCACAAGAAAGCCATTGCAGTTAATCCACATCACCATTCCAGTGGTGGGTCCTTCGGTATCAAATCCGGAGTACGTTCCCAGCAGTTTCACACGAAGAATCTGGGGAATCTCCGGATGTAGCTCAGGACCGACCATCAGCGGCAACTGCACACCGGAAAAATTCAAATCGAGCGTTTTAATCTGCCCTAAAAATTCAATTCGATACCGATTGCAGTCATCGTGAAAAACAACTGGACCATTTTTCCATAGTGCTGTGCCCTCCGCGGCCCCGATGGCGGGCAAATCAATAAATTCAAGCATGTCATCGAGTTGCAGCGTGCGGCCGTCAACTTTTATGGCCATATGGTCCATCATCTTTACCAGCGACTGGATGCGGCTTTTGGAGACTTTCCAACTCTTCATCTGTTCGCGGGACGGGCCATACAATGTGACCATCATTGTCTCTCGAACGCGTCGACACATTTCGGACGTCCCAATGACACGAAAGCGGGTATCACTGTTACGCGCATCGAAAAACAGATGCCAGTACGCCAAAAATTCAAGCGCTATCTGAGAAACACCGCTGGCATATGCAATATCTGGCAGCACGACAGTTTGCGGCATCTTTCTGCCGGCTTTAAGCACAAATTTGAGTATTTCAGGTGGTGCACCAAAAAGCGCAGCGCTTTGTTCGTGTTGAAGGTGAAGGCAACCGGGCAGAATTTGTTGTATGTTCATGCAGCCTCGCTCATTCTTTACTCCCATCTTTCAAGATTGAAGGCTTCTTTATCCGATTCGTACTGGGTGTTCTGTTCGGAATCAGAGACAATTATAGATCAAAATTAAATTCAATCCAGTGTAAACCCCGAAAAAAACACATAAATATCAACAAATTCAGAGAAAAATAATGTTGTGCGGAGTGGGTCATGAAAACGATTTTTGACCGAAACAGAAGTTGGCGTGACATGGCGATTGCGCCTACTGAACCAGCGTGAGTTAGAGCATACTTTCATGTGCGCTCAGATTAATCGTTTTCGCAGAAAACACAATTCGCCTACTTCCAAGGGCTTCTGATAATTTGCGTTATCAGACAGTTAAATGGTTTCTGTATCCGATATGCTGTCAGTGCCCACAGTTGAGTCTGTGGATATTTCTGCGGCACTGGCTGTGTCGGTATTCGATGCGGTCCCTGATTCGCAAGTGCAGCCAAGCGGCGTCACCTGCGCTGCGGCGTCAGATGGGATACACAGGGGAGAGGTCCACCCAATAAAGGTGACGGCCGAACAGTCGCAACACGAACTGCCAATGAAACAGTCTGCCGCCGTGCAATTATCAATTGTACACATACCCGGAGAAGCTGGTGCAGTGGGATCCAGCAGGCAGTAGTCCAATGGTGCAACGGTGCAATCAGAATGAGAATAACAGCCTTGAATCCCGGTCTCCGGGCTCTCGATACACGCCTTAAACTGATCGTCCCAAAACATCCCTTCTTCACACCGTTCGTCATCGCTGATGCTACACCCCAAATGCAGCAGGGCAAACATGAAAAATCCAATTGTGACCGCTTGATTCATTTTGGTATTCTCCCTGGAGTGAAAGGCTATTTCACAATGTAAATCGCTGCCAGTAATTTTAAAATAACGGCGTTTAGTTATTTTTATAAAGTAATAGCAGTGTTGTTCTCAATTAAATTATCGATTTACCCAAAAAATATTCAAGACACGCAGCGTTCGGAAACCGTTTAAAACAAACTCTCCACTGTAAACTTTTCGTTCCATGAGCCGTGAATACAAATATTGAATTTCAGGACTAAAACATTTTGGATTGAATGATAAACGGCAGTAGCCGGGGAGTAGATATGCAAACCGTTCAACTGAACGACACATTGGTAATCACAAATATTGCCAACTGCAAAAAAAGAATCCTAACTGCGCTCAAGGATGCAATGCAGCAAAATCAGAGCGAAATTGTTATCAAACTGGACCAGGTCTCCGACTGTGACAGCAGCGGCGTTCAATTGTTGATGGCAGCTCAAAAACAGGGTTTTAAAGAGAATATAAAAGTCAGTTTTGATAATTACTCAGAGTCAGTAATGCGCGCATTCCAGACTGTAGGCATTGATGACGTCAACGAATATTTTCATGACAGCAGCGAGGTTAGCCAATGGGCAAAACAATAATGACAGCCGACGATTCGGCGAGCATGCGTCAGATGATCACCTTCACTTTGAGGCAGGCGGGATATGATGTCGTCGAAGCAGAAGATGGCAAAGATGCTCTTATCAAGGCGGAAACAGCGAATATCGATATGCTCATCACCGATTTGAACATGCCGAACATGAACGGCATGGAGCTGATTGAAGCCATTCGCAGCTTAGACAAATACAAATTCATACCCATCGTCATGCTGACAACAGAATCCGATGCAGAAAAAAAAAAGCAGGGAAAAGCTGCCGGTGCAACGGGCTGGCTCGTTAAACCGTTTCAGCCACCACAGCTCACGGCGGTTGTTAAAAAAGTATTGAGATAGACGAAAGGCCATCGCATGAACACGTCGCAAAATTTCAAGGATACGTTTATTGCAGAAGCCGAAGATCTGTTGTCCGAAATCGAAGAATGTGTCCTCGACATCGAAAATAACCCTAACGATATGGATGCAATTAACCGATTATTTCGCGCGATGCATACCATCAAAGGGTCGGGAGCGATGTTTGGATTCGACAATCTGGCGGCGTTCACCCATCACGTCGAAACTGCTCTTGATTTTGTTCGAGAGGGTAAACTTAGAGTAACTACGCGTCTCATCGACATGATCCTCAGTTCACGAGACCACATCAAAGCAATGCTCGATCAGGAACAGGGGGGGCCTGCAGTCCGTGCAAGTCGAACCGACGAACTGATAAAAATTATTGAAAGCCTCGTGCCACACAAATTAAAAGAGGAACGCACCATCGAATCAATCATGCCAAGCATGCTTCCACAAACGCCAACCCCAAACGAGACTGCGTTTCGTATCAGCGTTAAGCCTCACCCCAATATCTATGCTTTTGGCATGGATCCTATGTTGCTTATAGACGAGTTGCGCGGGCTTGGCGAATCAACCGTTTCGGTATTTACCGATAAAGTGCCATCAATTGAAAATCTGGAAGAGGAAACCTGCTACCTGTATTGGAACGTTGTCCTTTTTACACAATACGACATCAACGCAGTCAGGGACGTTTTTATTTTTGTCGAAGACGATTGCGACATCAGCATAGACGATATTACCGACGAAATACAGGAAGTCCCCAAAATCGGAGAAATCCTGGTTGAAAAAGGCGATACGACCAAAGACGCTGTGGCGGAAGCCCTAAGACGGCAAACCAAAATCGGCGACCTTCTGACAACATCTGGCGGTGTTACAAAAGAAAAAGTCAAAGCGGCGCTCAAGGAGCAAAAAACGCTGGAGCAGAAGAAGCTGTCCACACAAAAGGAATCGGTTCGGGTACCCGCGGACAAACTGGACCATCTGGTAAATCTGGTTGGTGAAATGGTGATTGTTCAGGCACAACTCGCAAGCATTTCCGGTACACTGCAAAACCAAAAACTCCAAACAACGGTGGAGGAAATCGAACGTCTCACCGGTGAACTTCGCGATGTGGCACTGAGTGTGAGGATGATGCCGATTGGTACAACCTTTGCCAGGTTTCGTCGACTGGTTCGCGATTTGTCAAATGACATGAACAAAGAGATTAACCTTGAAACGATTGGTGCCGAAACGGAACTGGATAAAACAGTGCTCGACAAACTGGGAGATCCACTGATTCACATGATACGAAACAGTATTGATCATGGCATCGAATTACCTGATGAAAGAATTGCGCTCGGCAAATCCGCACAGGGAACCATCCGTCTGTCGGCTCGGCACCGCGGTGCGAAAGTGGTTATCTCGATAGAGGACGATGGAAAGGGACTAAACACCGAGGTCATCCTTAAAAAAGCGATTGAAAAAGGACTGATTGCACCTGATTCAGAACTCTCAACAAGGGAAATTTACAATCTGATTCTCCAGCCAGGTTTTTCAACCGCTGAAAAGGTCTCAAATGTATCGGGGCGCGGTGTGGGAATGGATGTGGTCAAAAAGCAAATCGACGCACTGCGCGGCAGCATTGAGATAAAAAGCAGACAAGGTTCGGGGACAACAATCGAATTATCGTTGCCGCTGACTCTCGCGATTATTGATGGCCTACTGGTTGAAGTGAACAGCGAGAAATTTGTTATTCCCGTGCAGACAGTGGAAGAATGTCTTGAATTGACAGAAGAAAGCAAGGCATTCAAGGAATCGAGAAACGTACTGCAAATTCGCGGCGAACTCGTTCCGTTCATAAGATTGCGTGACTTTTTTGGCGTGCACGCGCAAAGGGAAGGAATAGAGGAAGCGGTCGTCGTTGAACTGGAGGATTCAAAGGTGGGACTGGTTGTTGACAAAGTGCTCGGGGACCATCAGACCGTTATCAAATCACTTGGACATATGTATCGCAATGTGACGGGGGTTTCCGGTGCAACCATCATGGGAGATGGAAACGTCGCGTTGATTATTGATGTCCCCAGTCTAACAAGAATCGCAAATCT
>JAFGWT010000128.1 GCA_016937015.1 Deltaproteobacteria bacterium
AAACCGGAACTCACAAATATGACCCGAGACTACGATGAATATTGACGGATACGCTCAGAATGGCCCGCTTAAGCGATCACGCATGATTCCTGCTAATGATATCGATTCCCAGTTGGCCGAGTGGGATTCTCAAATACTGGATCTGGAAAATAGACTGGAATCTTACGAATACGCGGGGGCCACCTATTCCACTGACAACGAGACCGAGGAGCTTGAAGCGGAATGTTACCTCTTGTATTACCACCCTCCCGTAACCTGTAATTATGATGTCAGTGATAACCTGAGCCATTTTGAAGACAAGTTAATAAAGGAAATCAGCGGTTACACGGAGTTCGAGCGCCACCCGGCAGATGGCATATGTAATATGGAACGAGATGAATATGTTTCTGACCCTTATGCTTCGCTGGGACCGATACTGGGAAACTGGACAGGCAAGGTGGACGACGAATATAATGAAACCAATCTGTGGATCAAAAGGTCGAACAGTATGGTACGAGAAGGCTTTACTGATTTTTTAGAGAAATTCACACAATATTCAGTCATTCTTTCACATCCCACATTGGTGTTCATTGCAGGGATTCGATGTCTTGGGAGATTGCTATCGGGTAAATCATGCAACTTCTCAGGCGCGGTTCCTGACCCTCCCATTGACGAGATTGAAGCGTTGCTGCCAGGGGTTGGCACTCATCATATTGATGACATGTACATTGGGCTTTGGCACATGATGCATGTTGAGCGGGAAGGACTTGGTGAATTTAACAATATACCTGGAACCCATATTGAGTGGGCAGGGCCAGGAATGAAGCCGGGTGAGCTGGATATGGCGGTCATGATAATCGCAGATTTAACAGGCGTTACTTTGAACGCGAGTAAGAGCACTGGTGTTGATCGTTACGGGCCGCTCGACGACAAAAAAGTCAGGAAACACATATGGGAGTGGCAGGATGCTCATGTGGGTCATCTCGAGTTCAGTTCACTTTCAAACCTGGCGCAGTATGGCTGGAAGGCTTTCCAGGCAGACCCAACTCATTCAAGGATATTGGGATGGCCCCTGCATGCGCTCGGCGATACCATTATTCCGCATCATCTTTTGGGCACAATGTCGCATGGGCATAAAGCCTATGAAATTTATATGGAGCGAAACATCGAAGGAATGATGCAGGCTGAATCCGGGCAGCTTGAAATCATTGCCAATGCGTACAAATGGTGGAAGAGATTTTGCTGGGATGCGAGTACCGGCCAAAGGAAAGACCTGGAAAGTGCCAAGACTTTGATTGATGCGGTGGCGAAAGACAATTATCAATACATTGGCGATTGGGCCTGGAATGATGTAAATTCTTTTGACGAAAATTTTGACAAAAATGGCGAACGCGAACACAAGATTGACCTGTGGGAACGTTCCCCCGAAGCGTGGGGGAACAGCATGTCCATGGTTCGCAATTCCAGTGGCGCAACAATGGCACTGCTCATGTCTGCTGCCAATATGGTTGAATCCAACGGTAATGGGGATTCCAGTGCTGTCACCAAATGCCCGGATGGCTATGGTTATTGTTCAACCTGGGCATGTGGATTTCAATGTGTGGAGGGGCATGAAGCCTATATTCCGTCTGAACAGGATGGTATTAGACCAACTTCAGATGAAGATGCTGATGGCCAATGCGCAGACGACCCATGCAACTCGAACGACGACTGCCCGGCGGATGCCTTTTGCTCTGTCGCAACCGGATGTTGTATAGTCATTGAGTAAAGTGGGATGATTTTATGACCGTTGATTAATCCAACATAAGGGAGAAGCAATGAATTGGCTGAAATTTGCGATATTGGGATTGTTGTTGCTTTTATGCACTGGATGTTTACAGGATATTGTGGACAACCTTGATAACCCGGATGAGGCATGTTTCCAAAAATCACTGGATGTGCAATCCTGTCATTCCTTCAATTCTGTATTAGGGAATTGCCGTTCAGACGAACCACCTGCAGATGCCAGCTATCAGTATCTTCCCGGGTGTGACATTGTGGAGCATTGCACAGGTGACGCTGCTGATACTGCTGACACAGATTCGTCGACAACCTCTCAGGACGGCGCATGCACAAAAGTCTGCGAGGGAGAACTGACTGATTGCGGCGAACTTTCCAAATCGCAATGCGTTAAAGCATATCATTGTGAATGGTACGATGGCGCTACGATGTGATGAGGATGAGACCTATTTTTGAAAGGAGTGCATGAATGAACAGAATCAATATTCACATGACTGCCCTGCTGATTGCGATGCTGCTACTCGTCTCCGGCAGCGCGCGCGCAAACGCCCAGGGTATGGATTACCGCCGGGGGCAAAGGGGCCATTGGCGGTAACTATTTAAGCGAACCCGACAATTCTACCGGATATGTTGGCATTTTTGACGACGGTGCCGGCGGTTTTGGCGGTGGCGGTGGGGTGTTTGGAGATGTTCGCTTTTTGAACCAGCATTTGGGACTTGAGGTGGATTTGCTGGTGGACGCCAACAAGACCTGGTGCACGTTCAACGATGCGGATTTGATTCTTAAATATTCAAGTCTTCGAATTCCCGTTTTGGTGAAGGGGAGCATTGTCAACGGCATAACGCGCTTGTCACTGGGTGTTGGACCTGAATTTCGCGTAGGACTGTCTGCCGACACAGATATCGCAGCGCCGAGCAACTGGCCTGAATCAGCAGTAAGCGACATGAAGGATCTGTTTACTTCCAGAAAGCGAAACGATGTTGCCCTGGCGTGGGAACTGGCGTTTGGATTTTTGGTGAAGCATATCGAAATCACGCTTGATTTGCGTTTTACGTACAATCTGACACTGCCGAAGGAACTTCAGGAACGAGTTCATGTGGATAACCAGACAGGCTCGGAAGTCGAAGCCGGTCACTCGGTTGACGGCCGTATTATCCTGGGCGTGGGATACGTGTTCACTGCCGGCAAGTAGCCGATCACTCTTCGAAGAACTCACCTCTGTTTTAATGACTTGCTATCAATATCCAAGATTAAATTGTGCACGCGCTATCTGGCGTGAGGAGACACCCTTTATGAAAACAATTTTACGCACATTTCAGTTTACTGTTATTTTTCTATTTGTGTTTACCAGCGGTTGCCAGGGATGTGGTTCGACTGTTCCCGATAATCCACAGGGAACAGTCGTTACCGTAGCCAAAGAACTTGATAATAAAAATCCAAAGATTATCTGGGAGGCGTTGCCAGAAACTTACCGGAACGACATCAACGATGTGGTGGAGCAATTCGCCAACAGCATGGACGCTGAATTGTGGGAAAAAAGTATTGCTGTCGCCCAAAAACTGGCGACAGTTGCCAGAGACAAGAAGCAGTTTATTCTGGCATCTCCCATGATGAAACAGCAGCAGGGGAAAAAGACTGACATCCTCGTGAAAAACTGGAACCCGTTTATGGGAATGATCAAAATCCTGGTTGAAAGCGAATCACTGAGACTTGAAAATTTGAAAAAGTTCGATGGAAAAATATTCCTGTCTCAAACAGGAAGAGATCTTATGCTGAAAGCCCAGGATATAGATAAGTCTTCTTTGGGGGATGCACCTAAAACTTTTAAAGACCTGAAAGTGGAAACAGTTGTCGAGACTGAAAGAACGGCATCGTTGCAAATCACCTTCGATGGTGAGTCACAAATGCTTCAAATGACCAGAATTGAAGACAGATGGGTGCCCAAAGATTTGGCGGACAATTGGCAGGAATTAATGTCGGACACAAAAAGAAAAATCGATAGCTTGTCTTCTGATGAAATTGCAAAGCAAAAACCACAGATAATGATGGTACTTGCCGCTATCGATTCCGGGCTTGACCAACTCAAAATGACAAAGACGCAAATGGATTTTGATAGAACCCTTCAGAGCCTGCTGA
>JAFGWT010000129.1 GCA_016937015.1 Deltaproteobacteria bacterium
TATTGCATGCAATATGCAACGCAGACTCCCCCTTCCGCGAAGGGGGTAGGGGGATTTTTCAAATGATATTGGGATGTTGAGATCGCCACGTCTGAATACCTGTTATGTTCAATTTCGATTTCTGCGTGTACCGCTGCACAAAAATCCCCCAGACGATTGGACGCCTCCCCTTTCGCGGAAGGGGGATAAATGCTGGCATTATCTGAGTACTTTAAAAGATGTGATAGATCTTCAGAGCATGCGACGTCTCTACAGACAAACTCGTAGCGTTTCCCCCAAAAAAGCCACCCACCCACTTCGAACCATTGTGGCGATAACCGAGCAGTGTTTTGTTGATGACCTCGGCGCACATCTTAATGCAGACGCCGATACAGCTTTCCAGCCATTTTGAAGTAGTTGAAAGAGCGTGGAAAATTAATTTAAAGGAGCAAAAAACACCTTCTTGTCGGTCGCCCAAAACGCATCAATTTATCGAGAGCTTTAACAAAAACCTTACCAGTCGAAAAGCTCGTAATTGGAATCGCTCAATAGTTACAGCAAACTTTTTTCATTTTTTCGGCAACAACTTCCGCAAGCGGACGAATAGGGGCTGAACCGTTTACTGGAAGGAGGCCCCTGTGGCGAAAAAACAACAAAGATACCCTATCGCGTTATCCGGGTTGCAAAACTCAAAGACAACCCCCGTGGCAAGAAAGATGATGCATACCGTCATTCCTTTATGCAGGCTATTCACCCTGGCTATTTTGATTTCGGGATGCGGGTGCAACGGACACGGCGGTTCAGATGCAGAGGAAGACACCGACAGCTGTGCTGACGCTGCGGTATGTGCGGCGCCGCCCCTTGACCGGGGGGTTGCCACCAATATGCGTGATGCCTCATCATTTTTGTACACTGGCAGTGATCCATTTCAGTTGGATGTTGATGAGACGGTGCTCGATGATCCCCGCATCAGTGTCATTCGCGGGAAGGTCAGTTCAAGAGACGGCGAGGCGCTCAGGGATGTGGTTGTCAGCGTACACGGGCATCCGGAATACGGGTACACAAGAACGCGGAAAAACGGACAGTATGATTTTGTTTTAAATGGTGGCGAGTCCGTCACCGTGGACTACCGCCTTAAGGGGCATTTGCCTGTTCACCGGACGCTTTATGTCGGCACGCAAAAATACGAATGGGCCCCGGCAGTTGTAATGATACAGAGGGATGTAAAATCAACCAAAGTTGTTGCCAATGGCGGCGACTACCAGGTGATTCGGGGAACGGTTACCAGCGACCGATGGGGAGAGAGACGCTCTACTCTGCTGATACCGCCCGGCACACTGGCCGACGCCACGCTTTCAAATGGCGAAACAACGCCGCTCATCTCGCTGACCGTTCGCGCCACGGAATACACTGTTGGCGACAATGGTCCGGAGACCATGCCCAGTTCGATGCCGACAAGTGTGGGGTATACCTATGCGGTTGAGTTAAGCATTGACGAGGCTGACGGCATTGGGGCAAAGACGGTTACCTTCAGCCAGCCGCTGCCCTACTATGTGGAGAACTTTTTGGACTTTCCCACTGGCACAACCGTGCCCTTTGGATACTACAACCGCGACACCGCCCAGTGGGTGGCCAGCGAGAGCGGAAAGGTCATCGCCCTTGTAGATGCAGATGACCAGCCCATTGGTATTGATATGGATGGCGATGGCGAAGCGGAGTCGGTAGACAATTTATCATCACTGGGCGTCACTGAAGAGGAACTGACGCAGCTTTCGAAATTGTTCACCCCCGGTCAATCCCTTTGGCGGGTGTTGGTGCCCCATTTTTCCACCTGGGACTGCAACTGGCCGTTTGGCCCGCCAGAGGGCGCGAGGGCGCCGGAACTGTCTCTCGATAAAACGCTGTCATCAGATAATCCCTGCGCGGTAAAGGGGTCTGTTATATTTCCGGAGACGCAGGTGTTGGGCGAGTCCATTCCACTTGTGGGCAGCGACTATCAACTGCACTGCTTGTCAGACCGCGGCACGTCGCGCCGAGTGGACTATGAGATTGATATTCCACTTGTTGGCGACATCATGCCCGCATCGCTAAAGGCGGTTGAACTTGAAGTATTGGTGGCGGGACAGCGCTATGAGCAACGCTTCGATGCCGCCACAAATCTAAACCACACATACATCTGGGATGGTCTGGACGCTTTTGGGCGAAAGGTGCAGGGACAAACCGAAGCAATAGTACGGGTGGGATACGTTTACGACGGCAGTTACACCAATACCTCGCAGTTTGGACTGCCGGGAACCACTGAAATAACCGGCAGCCGAACGCGCGAGGAGGTTACCCTTTGGAGCGAAGACACCATTGCACTGGGAGCCTGGGATGCCATGGGGCTGGGACTTGGGGGATTCAGTCTGAACGTGCATCACGCCTACAACCCCGTAAACAAACGGTTGATACTGGGCAATGGTCGCCAGCGCAAGGCGGCGTCAGTGGCTCAGGTGGCGAGAGATATCGCAGACCCTTCGTTTGAAATGAATATGCCCGATAGTCTGCTGGTGGCGCCGGATGGTCGCGTTTTTTACACCGACGATGGGGAAGGCGTGAATCAGGTACTGGTTATCACCGCAGATGGCGCTGTTGAAAAAGTGGCAGGCACCGGCGAGATCGGCAACGACGGCGATGGCGGTCTCGCAGTTAATGCGACGCTGAATGAACCTCAGGGGCTTTATTTAAAATCGGACGGCACGCTGCTGGTTTCATCGAATGATCGCATTCGCGCCATTTCCCCGGATGGTACTATTCAAACCATTGCCGGTGGCGGTGAAACATATGTG
Source organism: Deltaproteobacteria bacterium (assembly GCA_016937015.1). Classification (GTDB taxonomy): domain Bacteria; phylum Myxococcota_A; class Polyangia; order JAAYKL01; family JAAYKL01; genus JAFGXQ01. The sequence continues at coordinate 2,808 of JAFGWT010000129.1, forward strand.
TATGACAACGAAGCGATACCGGCGACCGAGGTCACCCTGACCACTCCCGACCAGCTGGCGGTGGGGATGGATGGCAGTCTGTATGTGGCGGAGCTCGGAGGCAATCGCGTCATGCGCATCGATACCGCCGGAGACATTACGGCCTTTGCCGGCGGCGGCTGGAATGACCCAGGTGGACTGGCCACTGACACCTGGCTGGATGGGCCCAGCGGTTTGGCTATCGCCTCGGATGGCGCCGTGTATATCAGCGAACGCTATGCCGACAGGATTGTTCGCGTCAGTCCTTCGGGACTGCTGTCTGTTGTGGTTGACCAAAGCCATGGGCTGTATGGGCCAAGGTCCATTGCCTTTGCACCGGACGGTGCATTACTGATTTCAGATGAAAACAATAACAGAGTTGTCAGGTGGGACGGTCAGCGGCTAACAACGGTGGTTGGTGGTGGCGACGAAACCGTACGCGGCGGCATCGCGGCACGAAATGCGCGCATTCCCACGCCTGATGGTATCACAATGGGCGCTGATGGTTCCCTGTACATCGCCTCAGATCGCATACTGCGCATCAACCCCGCATTGCCGGGTCTGGGGGCGACGGATATTGCCCTGCCATCGCTGAGTGGTGCGGAGCTGTTTGTGTTTGATGGCAGCGGTCGTCACATGGAGACGCGGGATGGATTCACTGGCGCGAAGTTGCGGTCATTCGAATACAATGAACATGGCCTGCTTGCTGCTATCAGAGAGCCAAATGGTTCGAAAACGCTCTTTAACAGAGACGAAAGCAATCTCCTTCAATCGGTCACCTCTCCAACAGGAGTTGAGACACAGTTCACTCTGAATGAAAAAAATCGCATTATTGAATCTGTCGATCCCCTGAACAGGACGCTTTATTTCGAATACGATAAGGATGGACTCCTCGTGGCCCACACCGATGCAATGGGCGGTAAACACCAATATGACTACGACATTCGCGGTCTGTTGGTGGCCGATAGCGGGCCCACTGGTTTTTCCCAGACACTGAAGAGAGACGTCACAACAGAAGGAACCAATGTAACAATACAAAGCCCCCTGGGTAGAACCAGACAGCAGCAAACCACCCATGGCGAGGATGGGGGCTTTCGTCAAACTGTCACAAGCGCCGCGGGAGACATAACTGTTGTGACTCACGATGCCACATTGCGCATCACCCAAAAAAATGATGGCACGATAATTACCGAAACCCTGATTCCCGATTTGCGCTTTCAGATGCAGGTGCCATTTGTGAACAGTCGCATAATAACAACACCTGAGGGTCGCACGCTAAAAATTACGGCGACCCAGATTGCAGATGACAAAAGTAGTATCGATAATCCCGAACCGTTGATGTGGTCAACGGAGACGCTGGTTGGAAGTCTCGTCGCCGTTAATACTTATGATAAAAAGAACAGAACAATTCGGGCAGCGTGGGGCGATAGCCGAACGCTGACAAGAGAATACGATGACCACGGTCGCCTGAATGCTGTTTCACCATCCGGCTGGCCTGCAACGTCGTTTTCATACAATAGTCAGGGCCTGTTGTCGCAAATGATTCTGACATCAACCGACGGTGCGGATACTCGAAAGGTACAGTACACGTATGACGACAACGGCTACATAAAAAGTATGATCAATCCAGTAGGAGATACTGTTACGCTAACCAATGACGTGGCCGGGCGAATAGTATCTTATGCGAACGACGATGATAACACGACGCTGCTGGGATATACTAACGCGGACTGGATTGCATCGGTTACCCCGCCTGAAAAGGACGCGCACCATCAATATTATGACGACGCTGGGCTAATGACCGCATATGTTCCACCACTGCTCGACGGCGCCGAAACGCGAACGGCATATTCATACGATGATGATCAAATGATCACTGACACACTGCTTTCGGACGCGCGTTCAATTCACCGGATGTATGATGCTGCTGGAAGACTGAGTGAAGTGTCGGTCGCAGCCGGTAAGTATCAACTGACGTATGATGCTTCCAGCGGCAAGCTGACTGACATCCTCACGCCGCAGGGGAATCGCGTTGCCGATACGTATGATGGACCTCTATTTACCGCGATGAGCTGGTCGGGTGATGTCAGCGGCAAGATTCAGTTCGATTACAACGACAACTTTGACGTCTCGTCGATAAGTGTAAACGACAATGGCGAAACGCGCCTGACATACGACAACGCCGGCGCCATTGTATCGGCGGGGCCTGTTATCATTACGCGCAATGATGCGTCTGGTCTGCCCGAAAAAATTGCTGCAGAAAATCAGAATACATCATTTATGTACAACGGTTTTGCTGAGCTCGCAGGGCAGGTAGCCACAGTGTCGGGCGAGCAGTTGTTTTCAGGACAATACACGCGGGACACCATCGGCCGCATTATCGCAATCGCTGAGACCATTGATGCCGACACTAAAGAAGTTGCCTACACCTACGACAATGCCGGCAGGCTAATTGAAGTAACCGAAAGCATCAACGGTGGTGCCTTTCAAACACGAACATACATCTATGACGCAAACGGTAACCGTCTCTCTGTGCAATCATCCGGTCAATCCTCAGGCGATATCGTCAGTGCCGCATACGACGCTCAGGATCGCATCATCCAATACGGCGACCAGCAATTCAAACACGGTATTGTTGGTGATTTGCAACGCATCACCGACACGGGAAGTGGTGAAACGACTGACTACACTTACGATGAACTGGGACAGCTGTTACAAGTATCTTTACCCAATGGCGACAAAATTGATTACGTCTACGATCTGCCCGGCAGACGCATTGCCAAAAATATAAACGGCACGCAAACCGAAGCGTATATTTACCTGGACCAACTGCGTCCGGCTGCCAAACTTGACAGCGCCGGCAACGTCATCCAGCAATACATCTACGCCATCGGCATCAACGTCCCGGATGTTATCATGCAGGATGGCGACACCTACGCAGTCATCCGCGACCATGTCGGCAGCGTGCGTATGGTAGTCAACGCCAACACCGGCGACATCGCCCAGCGCGTCGACTACGACGAATTTGGTGTTGTGACCAATGACACCAACCCCGGCTTCCAACCCTTTGGTTTTGCAGGCGGTCTGTACGATTCAGATACCGGCCTCGTTCACTTCAACGCCAGAGATTACAATCCGGCGATTGGCAGATGGACCGCAAAAGACCCGATTCTGTTTGGGGGTGGGGATACGAATCTGTATGGGTATGTGTTTAGTGATCCGGTGAACCTGATTGATCCGAATGGGGAATTTGCTTGGGTTCTTGCGGGAATTGCAGTTGGTGTATTAGCGGGAGGTTTTGCTAGTAAGGCCACAGGCGGGTTTTTTGTAGATGGTGCTTTGATCGGCGGACTGACTGGCTTGGCAGTAACCACAGGAGCGATCGTGGCTGGAGGTGGAGCGGCAGGAATGATTGTTGGTGGCTATGGCGGATTTATTGGAAGTGCCGCTGCACAGGGATGGATAACCGGCGAAGTGGATTGGGCGAGCGCTGCTGTATCCGGTATCTCAGGTGGCTTTTTTAGCGGGGTTCCAGTTTATGGAGTGGGACAAAAATTGGGTCTTCTTGTAGGGCAAAATGGTACAGAACTATTTGCCAGTGTGTGCCTTGACTCGGCTGTATACTAATAAAAGGAGTGAATATGAATATTAAATCCACAGAACGACCACCAGATGTATTCTTAGTCAGCTTTGCATTGTTTGGATTGATTTTCGGGCTTTATTTCGCAGTGGAATTTTATAAGACAAATCCGGGTTGCAACGAGAATTTGCAGCATGGAACTGTTGTTCAATCTGACTTTTCAACAGTATTGTTTTTCCGGCGCCCAAAGTTATTTATTGATACTGCGGATTCTGAAGAGCAAGCAACGGCGATTCTTACAATGGATAGCGCAGACAGAATTCCAACCAATGTAACCTTTTATGATTGTGATGCTGGCAGAGAAGATGTTTTCCTTCGTGAAGAAACGAATCCTATCTGGGGAACGGTTATATGTGGCATCTGCAGTTTGGTTCTTTTTGCTTTGTTTGGATATTATCGTTTCAAGAGGAAGCATAAAACTGAATTCGAAAGACTAATGGACGAAGAATAATTTTATACAGAAAATAACCGGGACGCTCCCAATTAATTCAACTTAAGGATCAATTTTCTGCCCTGATAAATAATTTTAATGATGGTGTTGATGTGAAACCGGAAGATTATAAGAAGAGTTCAAAAGTGTTGAAAGGACAATCTCAGCATTGGAAATTGACAGTGATGATTTTTTTGACAGTGATTCAAATTGTACTGTTGATATTGATGATTGTGAGTTTTGCAAAACCTGACAACGTTGTTTCATTTTTTTTGGGGTTCGATGGTTCAGCCATAGGCGTGGTATCTGTCGCTCATAGTTTGATTTGGGCACCTTGGTTTGCTTTTGCGTTAAGATGTCCTAAATGTAAAAGAGCAATGGTCTGGCATATAATGAAAAATGGCTCTCAAAATAAGTTTGTGCCTTCTTTCGTGCAAATGCTTTATGAACGTTGTCCTTCATGTGGGGCCGAATGGGATGAACTTTCTTCGGGGCCAAATGGGAACGCCTCTAATTAATCCAAAATATTGCTTTAACCTTTGGCTTGCGAGCGCGGGCGGCATCCCGCGCTGTTTTGCAGCACAGAGAGTGTGACCGAGGCCGTTGGGAAATGGAGATACCGTGTGGAACCGCAATTCACCCAGCGATTATTTCAATATCGAAGGTATGCATCAGCATATTTGGTTTGACGATATTCCCGGGGAAAATGTCGGATAAGTAAATGATGGGGACGGATCGCGACTTCTCGATTAATAGTTGAGATTTCGGTCAGTGTTACTTGCCGCTATCGATTCCGGGCTTGACCAACTCAAAATGACAAAGACGCAAATGGATTTTGATAGAACCCTTCAGAGCCTGCTGA
>JAFGWT010000130.1 GCA_016937015.1 Deltaproteobacteria bacterium
ACACTGTTTGCCGCCTGCTGTACCACAAATGTAAATCGGTCGATTTCCTTTGAAAACAATTCGCGATACTGACGATGAATTGCCACAATCATGCGACGGTCTGAGAGTTCCATACGCTGGTCAATTATCTCGGCCAGCCGACCAAAATTTGTCTCGAGGAATACATTGTCAAATTGAAAGGGGCGTAATGACAAAGTCGTTTTTAAAATATCCAGACTGGGCTCAAATATCAGTAACGGCGCGTTGAATCTTTTTTTTAGAAATTCCGCATGGATGCCAAAACCCAACCCGAAAAACACCACCAAATCCTGCTCTGACTCCCCCTGCAACCGTTGAATATCTGCAACGGCGTTCTCGATTGGCTTTTCTTTGTCGTAAAGAAAGCAATTCCTGTAAATCATTTCGAGACCGCCGCCTTTTTTCATTCGCACAGTGACAGGTGATTCAATTTGATGCGATTTCAATTGCGCTTTGACCGCAGGCGCCATGCCAATCTTTTCGGTATTCTGAGCAAGATAGTCCATCTGGAGATGTTCCGTTCAATAATGTCATAATTCAATTAGACTACAAACATAATATAAAAAACAAAGCGGGCAAGCATTGGAAACGGATATGGGATGATGACAAATTACTCAAAAAATTGGGTTCGAATTAAGATTTTCCCAAAAAGTTCGTTACCTAACGATATATTAATGCAAAAAGGAAAAACGAATGTTGTTTCGTTCAGAACAGATTGTTCAGAAAATCAGCCATTGGAAAACGCTCAACGCTTCTGGTGATGCCAGAAATTCCAACTCAGTGCTGCAGTCAATTCAACAGCTCCTTTACCATGACAAAGACAGCGCAAAGCAACTGGCGTACTCACTAAACAAATCGGGAGACTTTTTGGGGGGATACTGCATATATTCACTTTTAAAGCCCGTTTTCCCGGATGACATTGATATCAGTATTGGTATTTCTGCCACACTTGCAGACATGGGAAACCACCTCGAAGCTGAAAAGGCGTTGAACTCTCTGCTAACACAATTTTCCGGATTTCCGGAAAGCTATCATTTCGCGGCAAGTTACTATTTTTCAGTTGGTAAGATAGAAGAGACAATAGATAGTTACCAACAACTCCTTTCAAGGTTTGCCGGTGATCCCGTCTGCTACCAAAATTGTGCCAGCGCATACCTGCTTCACGGCGATTATCCAAATGCCATGAGAAGCCTGAAAAGCGGCCTGTCACTTTTTCCAAAAACGGAGAGTATCATACAGTCCAAAAATTTGGTGGGCATGGTTCAGGCTCTGTCGACCCGTGACAATGCAGCTTTTCGCAGATTCGCTGGCATCATCAACGAAAAGTCGTGGCATGGCATTCAGGACAAAGCATTGATTAGAAAGATTCAAAATGAAGTCCAATGGATTCTCGCGTTACAAACAGCAATCGACGCGATTCAACCTGAATCACACATCCCAAATGAAAATATGAATTTATCTCTCAATACCCTTGAAAACGCGATTGGCACAGTCGCATTGGCAATGACTAAATCTTTCCGACTGGCTCTCGAAAAAAGTCTGGATGAATTGCTGATAAATTGCCTGAATCAACCCAAATCGCTTTTCACGCAGCAAAACAGAAATATTTTTCGCAAGGGACTATTTGGCACATGGTTCACTAAGTTCAGACTTGCAAATGGGCTACTCTGCAATGGCCATTACGTTGAAGCTGCGCTGCGTTTACTGAATTTGCCCCCTCCCTGTGACGGTGGTCTGTTTGCAAACTGGCTGATTAATTTTGTTAAAGACGTTCAAATGCTTATCTTTCTACAAAATCTCCTTGTGGCATGGGACTTGACCTGTGCGCCCCCCAAACAACTTTCGCCGAACACCAAATCAGAGCCTGATCTGACTAATGCATCCATTCATCCTTTTAGAATTGCCCAGAACAATACACAGGCCACTATTTCTTTCTATCTGCAACATCTATTTGGAAAGGGGCGCTTTTCCTCGGAAATCACATATGAAAATATCCCTGAAAAAGCGCCTCGCACACGATTTGGAATCATAAAAGGAGAGCCGCGCCTGCACGAATATACTGACGCAGTCATATTGAAAAACCATCATGGCATATATAACAACGCGCACGAGTTTGTTCCCGAGTCCGCTTTTTATCAACACGGCGCAGCCAGGCTGTTACCTGATTCCCCCTTAAATCCCAACAATGTTGTGTCCGCTTTAAATTCAGGATTTGTAACCGAGGCTGAGCCAACCCTGTTTTGCGGATACATTACAGATAGACGCTATGGTCATTTCTGGGTCGACAATCTAAGTCGCATGTGGCTTCTGGGAAAACAGGAATGGCACGGCAAGTACTTATTTTTTAATACACCGTTTGCATCGTTCGCTTCAGCAGATGCGTTACCCAGTTACGTCAAACAAATATTTGAACTTTCGAACATACCGCTTTCCAAAGTTGTCTTCGCATCTGAAAACACCAGATATAAAAAAATTATTGTACCCGAACCTGGCACAGTCATTCATTCCCATGCATATGCCGGCCACAAAGACTATTTCAATGCAATCGCAAGGCGCGCACTTGATAAACCTGTAAGCGACCAGGCGGCCGAAATCATTGCGCATAAAAAAGTTTACCTTGCACGAAATGGCGGCATCAGCGGTGCAAATAGACTCTATTTTGGCGAAGAGTTTATCCAACAGGCCCTCTTTGACAACGGATTTGCCATCGTGCATCCGCACACCCTGAGTGAAGTGGACAAGGTACATATTCTAAACAACGTCGATACGGTCGTTGGTCCTGAGGGGTCAGCATTTTATGCAATACTGTACTGCATCAATAAACCGAATGTTCACATTTTAGAGGAACAGGGCGATGCCACCATATTGAGACTCTTCCCGGAGCTTATGGGAATTAAGCCCAAAATATACAAAAACGTTTGCCTATGGGCTGGCACAACCACTCGCTGGCTGCCAGGTTTGGGCACCGCCAACCGACCAACCGTTGTCGATGTGTCAGAAGGATTGCGCTGTCTGAAACTCGCCGGACTGATTCCCGACGCATATCAGCTCAGTTATGATCAGGAACAAATTAACGCCGAATTTGAAGCCAATCGCAGCATCTGGCTGAGCCAGTTCAGCCAGCAAATAAAAATGGCGGAGCACGAAATCAGCATGAATGCACTGCTTCAACAGCGCTAACCTCTTCAGGGGTTCCAAGTGGTATGACATCTTCATTTTTAATTGTCGATATCGTCACTTTTCGACCATTGCTGATTAAGTAATTGTACATGGGGGCAATGTATTTTTCGGCTGGCATCGCCCCGTTGTGATTACCGTAATATGCCTGATATGTTTCGTCGTATAGGGCATAGGAACTGAACCAGTACAGGCCCAGAGTTGCGTTGTCCGATATGCGCACTTTTTCACGCACCTCAGTTGCTGTGCCATATTTATCCAGCGCCACAAAGGACCAGGCATCCCCCTTTCCCGCAAAACAGGGAATCCAGCCATCAGCGTCCCCCTTGTATGCCGTAACGCTGCCCGGCCTGATATGGGTATCAATATTGTAAACAAAAAACGGATCCGTCCGGCTAATGCAGTCTCCCGCAAAGAGCGCAGTGGTGGCCTGGCCATCTGTCGCGGCATCGATTTCAACGACGGTGACATCCACGATGCCAATCATCGCAGACTCTTCTTTTATAAACGTTTCTGAATTGTCAGATTTTTTTACAATGAAAATAAACGGACTGCCGTCGTCAATGTATGCCTTCAGGCTTTCCATTGCCCATACAAACAGCGATTTTCCATTTACGACAATGCGATATTTGGGAATGGTGTATCCCGCATCCAGAAATCGTTTTCCTATTCCTCCCATCGTAATAACTGCGGTTGTCATACAGCGAGGTTCCCTTTCAGTGCATTGTGATAAATTTCGAGGCCGCGACAGACAAACGCCAGCTGCCCTTTCAGATTATCTTTGTGCAACGGCACCATGCTTAAAAAAAGCAGTGACTCAAGCAACCGTATCTGTCGCAAGCTGTGGTCTGTCTTTTTCGCATAAATTCCTAAAAACAGATTTCTGATACGCTCGTGATGCGCCTTATAATTTGCGGTATAGGCATATCCATCTTTGGTTTCGGTTATATCAAACTGATTCTGCACAAAAAAATCATAGTTGCCCAAAATGCTGTGACATAGTTTCGCATAGTCGTATCTGGGGTCGCCGTATACGTCGAATTCGCCAAATTTTCCACGTGGATCAATAAGCTTCGCCACACCGATGCGACGATCGAAAAGTATATTCGAAAAACAGTAATCACCGTGAATGATACTGAAATGTTCACAATCGAGAAGCCCCTCGCGTTGCAGATTGTCTTCCATTCCGGCCATTGTCTCTCGTATTCCGGGATACACTTCACCGTTTATCTGTATGGTCGACCTCAAAAATTTTGAAAACTGCGGTTCATCCACATATTGGCGCATGCGATTTAGCGTTTTTTGACTGTACATTTCAACCAGCGCTTTTTTCACCGATCCTTTGCCATCCTCCAGCACTGTAAATCGCGACATATCCTTTAAATTTTCGAAGACAGATGAGAATATGTTTTCCCATGTTGCCATGTCAAATCTGCTGTAGAGCCATATGTCCTGAAGAGAAAGATAGCTGTAAAAATCCATATCCAGATAACATTTATTCAGGTCAAGGCTGTAGTCAATCACTCTGGGGGAGATGTACGAAATCGCCTTGGGCAGTTTTAGATACCACTGAATTTCATGGATTAAGTCTTCTGTCCGAGTGCTTCGTTTTCGAATGACCCCTTTTTCAGGCGACAAATCCTGAGAGTTAAATTCCCGCGCTTTTTTTGAGATGTTACGCTGCAGCGCATAATAGTTGTCAATATGACCAAAATCAGACCATTCCGCGGCTTCAAGCCACGTTACTTTTCTCAGTCTCGTATATTCCCTTAGCGCCAGATAGAACGATTCTTCATTTGTATTCAACGCAATGAATTGCCTAAGCAGATGTTCAAACAATCGCGCATCTGAAAAACTGAACACGCCGCAAAACACATTTCCAGCGTTGGAATGCGTATTTGATTTATCGATTATTTCATCAATGGCGCCGGATTCATCCAGCGTGAATGATGTCCACCGGCCTGTATCTGCGCTCTTTGCAAAGGTAATGTAATCAAGGGTGGCGGTTGCACATTTAACAACGGTATCAGCAAAATTAACAACCAGATGTTTTGGCCCTATGCTGGTTTCCAGAGCCTGCAACACCGTGTGGCCAATATCCCGGGTATATTCCACTTCAACCACATTACAGCTGCCCATGGTTTGTGCCGGAACAAAATCCACTGGCACGTGTTTGCTGGTCACAACGATCGTAGATAACGATTCGGCAGTCAGCGTTCCAGTCAACTCGGTCACATGCTGCGCCAGTATGTAACTGAGTGCCGGCTTTCCCTCGATGGGAATCGCACACGGTGATATGGGACCAAATTCAAATTGAAGGTCTGGCGCTACAGGATGCGCCGCTGGAATAATTAACAGTTCGTTCATATCACGCCTCTCCGTTCAACCGCTTCGCTGCAGTGGCTGGCTCGAGCTCCCGGTTATTTTTTTCGTTATTTCCGCATAGGACCAATCCACAAATTCGTCAGGCCGTATCGCTTTGTCATCCACATAAAATCCACCTGTGCCACACCATGGCTTTCCTACGATTATTTCATCAAATGGAATACAGTGACGCCGCAGCCACTCGATAATTACTGGTAGCGTATGCACATTTATTTTGCCAATATCGCCGCTGTAGGTGCGCATGTTTCGTGCCGACGAAATCACAATGCGAAACCCCATGGCTTTGTATTCCCTCATTTTGTCCACCACATCCGCGTATGGCTCAAGGTTCTCGTACCGCTGGTGGGGCTCTTTTATGGGACAAATAGTTCCGTCGAGGTCCATCACAATTGTCGGGGCAAACTCTGTCATTTCCATTTCCCTGTTCAGATGACATTTTGTCAGACAACCGATTCGGATCCTCTCGCCAGACGCTGCTGCCTGCGCCGAAAATGTGATCAGTGAAGCCGTTTCCGAAATCGTGTCTGTGTTTATAATCGACGGATGACCGGATACATTTAGGCGTATCGCGGGAATTTAATTTCATTGCCCGCTGTATATCGCCAATCGCTGGTGGCAAGACTAAAGCGGCGACCGGTTTGAATCCTTGCTGCAATCGCAGCAATCCGGCATCTTTGCGCTTTCGTCCTCAGTCCCTCGGTCAATGTAGCGATGGCGACACCTCGGTCGGGCCTTGCGGGCGCGCAGCAAAGCAGCTCGTATTCCCGCAATTTCGCTGGCGTACCCAAACCGATCGCCGCTCTGGCACCCAACTGGGGTCTGGAACGCTCTCAGAGCTCGGGTTAAGAGGAAATACTGTTCGTCATACCCGCGAAGGAGACTGTCGATAAATGAGCAGTG
>JAFGWT010000014.1 GCA_016937015.1 Deltaproteobacteria bacterium
CGCGGTCACCCGGGACGGCAAGGGCGAGACCGTTGCCGGAATGGTCATCATGCTCAAAGGCGAAAATGCCAGAGACGTGGTGGAACGGGTCAAGGACATCCTCCCCTCCATAGAGCGCTCCCTGCCCAAAGGCGTGTCATTTGATATTTTTTACGACCGCACCGAGCTGGTGCGCGCGGTCATTCGAACCGTGGGCAACGCCCTCTGGCAAGGGGGCATCTTCGTGCTGCTGGTGCTCTTTTTACTTATCGGCAGTCTGCGCAGCGCCCTCACCGCCGCCATCAGCCTGCCCATCACAGCGCTAACCGCGTTCATCCTCATGGATGCAACAGACCTCAGCGCCAACCTGATGACCCTTGGGGGACTCGCCATCGCCATCGGCATGGTGGTGGACGGATCGATTGTGGTCACCGAGAATATCGCCCGACACTTCAGGGATGCAACACTCTCGACAATAGAGGAAAATCAAAACAAACGTCATTCCCGCGAAGGCGGGAACCCTGACAGCAACTCAGGGATGCCCGATTTCTCGGGCATGACGTCCAATATGACAGCAGGGTCAATTTCCCTTCCAAAGCGGCTTCAAATCGTTACCACCGCGGTTCGCGAAGTGGCCCGTCCCATCGTCTTCTCCATCCTGGTCATCATACTGGTCTTCGTCCCCCTGTTTACCCTGGAGGGCATGGAAGGCAAAATGTTCCGTCCACTGGCAACCACCATGATTCTCGCCATGGTGGGATCGCTCCTCGCCGCCGTCTTTTTTGTGCCCGCCATTTTGGCAACCATCCGGCCCAGACGGAAAATGCGCACCCAGCAATGGTTTGCGGTCATTCAAAACGGCTACGGATTTCTGCTGCAAAAAACCCTTCGACATCCCAAAAAGCTCATCGTTGCCGGGCTGCTGGCATTCGGTGCCACCCTGTACGCGACCACCTATCTGGGCAGCGAATTTTTGCCCACCCTCGACGAAGGCGCCATTGCCATCAACGTGGTGCGCCTGCCCAACGCGTCGCTTTCGGGCTCTGTAAAAACCGCCACTTTCATGGAAAACGAACTGACGCATTTTCCCGAAGTGCGCGAGGTGGTCTCCAAAACGGGGCGTGCCGAAATTTCAGAAGACCCAATGGGACCGGAACAGACCGACATCCTCATCATGCTGCATCCGGAAGACACCTGGCGCACCGGCAGAAACAAATCTCAGCTCATTGACGCCATCGGCAGGCGGCTCTCCCGCATCCCGGGGATTCGTCTGGCATTCAGTCAGCCCATTGCGCTGCGCATGAATGAGCTTATCAGCGGCGTTAAAAGCGATTTGGCCATTAAGCTGTTCGGCCCGGATATTGACACCCTGAAAACCCAGGCCGACGAAATTGCCGCCAGCCTCAAAAGCATCCCCGGCGCGGCGGACGTGAGTGTGGAGCAGATTGCCGGATTCAATCAGCTGGAAATTGTACCGGACCGAAAAAAAATGGCGCGTTATCGCATTTCAATGGCCGACATCAATCATCTGGTCGAAACCGCAGTCGGCGGCACGATTGCCACGGAAATGGTCAATGACCAAATGCGCTTTGGCATCAGTGTTCGATTCCCGGCGGCCAGGCGGGACAGCGTGGCGCAAATCGAACGGCTTCTGCTCAATACCCCGCAGGGCGCGCGAATTCCGCTCAATCGGGTGGCCCGCATCGTCCAGGTGGAAGGCCCGGCTCAAATCAGTCGCGAAAACAGCCAGCGCCGGGTAGTGGTGGAACTGAACGTCCGCGGCCGCGATTTGGGCAGCTTTGTGGCGGACGCACGGCAACGGCTTCAACGCCTTGAGGCCGAACTGCCTGCCGGATACTGGATGGACAGCGGCGGGACGTTCGAAAATCAGGAGCGGGCCATGAAACGGCTGGCCGTTGTCGTTCCCATTTCGATTCTGCTCATTTTCGCCATGCTGGTCTCGGCGCTGGGGGGACTCAAACCGGCGCTCATCGTTCTGCTCAACCTGCCATTCGCACTCATCGGTGGTGTGGTGGCCATGTTTGCCCTCAACGTGCATCTCAACGTCCCGGCAACGGTGGGATTTATCGCCCTGTTCGGCGTGGCGGTGCAAAACGGCACCGTGCTTGTCAGCTTCATCCAGCAGCTGCTGGACGAGGGGAACACCATCCAAATCGCTGTGCAACAGGCGTGCACCCTTCGCTTTCGCGCCCTGCTCATGACCGCGCTCACCACCATTTTGGATCTGCTGCCCATGGTGTACGCCGTCGGCCCCGGCGCCGAAGTGCAGCGCCCCCTCGCCATCGTGGTCATGGGCGGACTGATCACCGCCACTCTGCTCACCCTGTTTGTGCTGCCATCGGTGGTGCTGAGTTTTTACAGAAAATAGTACCTGGACCTGAACGCGCATCAGATAATCGAATCCGTGCGCATAGTATCTACCGAAACATCGAGCTTTCCGGGCTACCGGATGCCATCAACTTTACAGTGTTTCGGTCCAGCGTCTCACTGCCAGCATGAATCAGGGGGAACCCCTCTCTTCATTTTGCTCGTTGCCATCACGGCCCCTCACAATATTCTTCTGCCGACGTTCAAATATGTTATCATTCGGTTATTCCGGTTATTTTCGATTACCATTTTTTTAGGAGAAACATCATGACACCTGATTATCGTGTATTCATTTCATGGGTCGGCCTGGCGCCAATTTGTTTGTTTTTTTTCGTTTCCTGCAACGACGTGCAGTCACCGGCTGAGCGATACGAAAACACTGTTACGGACTGCGGAGACAAAATTGACAACGACGGCGACGGCGACATTGATTGCGACGATACCGAGTGCGCCCAAATGGCCTTTTGTCTAAACCCCGATGGTCTCCCAAAGGACACCGCGGCAGTGAACGAAACCGATACGTCGACGGTTCCGGCAAATACAGACCAAAGGGATACAGCAGCTGTCAATGAAGATGATACGGATGACACTGCGGGCGATGACACGACAGACGGTCATGGGGAAATCGGCACCGATGACAGCGCGCTGCAAATGGACGATAACACCCCAGTCGACGAACTCAGCAGCGATGGGCAGCATGCCTTTTGCACCGTTTTCTACAATGATGTTTTATCAAAAACAGCCGCACTGCAAAACGCCGTCAACGATGTGATATGCAACATGGTTGGGGTTCAAACCGCGGCCGCACTCGCGATGCAGGGCAGCAACATCAGTGATATCATCGCCAGTTGCGAAAATACGAAGTCCGACTGCGAAAATGATGCCGCAAGCCAGGATTCCCTGCCAACAACAGAGGACTTTTGCGAGGAGAGTGATGTGTTGTTTGCAGACTGTGGCGCTACGCCTGTCGAAATTGACATCTGTGTGACGGCCATCTTCGACGAACAAACCGAAGACTTTGAGAGCGCGTACGGCGACATTCCCGCCTGCAGTGAGCTGACCGCTGCATATTTTGAACTGCCTCAGGAGACAGACGACATCCCGGAAATGGAGACCCCTGCAGAATGCGCTGCAGTCGAACAGAAATGCCCCGCCATGTTATCAAAGTAGAAATACCAGACTTCATATCCAGTTTTTTATTTCTGAATTAGCCGCAAGGGCCATTCCCACTGCCCCGTGCTATTGCTGACAGTCTTTAAAACCCCCGATTGCGAAATGGTTGCCATGCGGTCAAAAATGAGCGCCGTGGCATCCCTCCCAACAAGTTGACGGTTTCCATTTTTTGACAGTGTGCTATGTTTAGCGTGCAAATAATCAAAACAGTTAATAACGAGAGGAGCAGTTCATGCACAGATTTTATCATTTCGGATTGGCGATAATGGTCCTTTTATTGTCCACCATGCTTTGCGCAG
>JAFGWT010000131.1 GCA_016937015.1 Deltaproteobacteria bacterium
AGCCCAGAGTGGCGCTTGACGGGCGCCAGGAAAAGCAGATTTTGCTGCTGTCAGAGCACAACCGTGTTGCATTGGAAAAATTGATATTTCTTGATGGGAAAAGCGATTTGCAACGGCATGGGGGCGCGATTTGGTTTTGGAACAGCGAGCCTGGCGGCGAGCTGATTGTGTCAGAATGCGTTTTCAAAAACAATAATGCCAGTGGCAATTGGGGTGGCGCAATATACGTTGGAAACCTTTCGCGATTCGCTGTTTTTCGCAGTGTGTTTGAAGGCAATCATTCGGTCAGTGGGGGAGCGCTGTATATGCATGAGTGTCCGTTTGATATTGTGGACAGCGTCTTTATTGAAAACAAAGCGGGGGGGGATGGTGGCGCTATATTCATGAATACCAAAACAACCGAAGCGACATCGGCCTATCTGTTTAAGGGGAATGAATTTACCATTAACAGGGCGGAGGGTGATGGCAGTGCGATACTGATTCAGCAGGCTGAACATATTGAGACCCGCGTGGATCAGTGTCAGTTTTTTCGCAATATTAAACAGTCTGAGAATTTGAGTGGCGTGGGCGGCGCGATGTGCGTGTTTGGTGGTATGCTGCGATTGCAGTCGTCATCATTTCTCGAGAATAAGTCGGAGTACGCCGCGGCAGGTGTGTATATCAAATCCAACAATGGGTTGATTGCGGAGAATTGCACATTTTTCGCTAACCGGTCCGAACAGGGTAAAGGCGGTGCCATTTATCAGGCAGACGAAACACCTTCTGTGATAAGAAACTGCACCTTTTTACGAAATCAGGGGGGCGTGGCCGGGGCGATTTATCGGGAAGAGACGCAGAACCTGTCCATTGTCAGTTCGCTGTTTGCATACAATACAGTCGTTCCGTTTGTGTCCAGAAGCTGCAGCGGAACGTTTGTGGACAGTTCCGTCGGCAGCAGCAGCAATCTGCAGTACGAAGAATATCCGGCTGCGGATTCGATTAACTGCACGTCGGGAATTCTCCTGAGTGAACCAATGGTGGACGAACCCCAAAAAAATGGCGGGTTTGTATTCACCTGCGCCATAGAAAGCAATTCACCCGCCCGAGGTATCGGTGTGGATTGTGCCGCAATGGATGCGCGGGGACTTGCGCGGGACAATTCGGCACAGTCATGCGATGCCGGCGCATTTGAATACCTTGAGTCAGATGCACTATCAAACGATATGTCGAATGCGTCGCAACCTGGACTGTAAATCAGAGCGGTCTGTTCATTTTTTTTCAAACAGGATAAGCGTGTCGACCGATTGACAGTTCGAATGGATGTGACGTCGCGGTGATCTGAATACTGCTTTTTTTTCATGACAAGCGCTATGGCAACACTGCCCCCGTCTATCTGTAAATGATTTTACTGTGCTGTTGGTCGCTATCAAAACCATTGTTTTTTGCGACTGAGGCAGGCTCAATGTTGCGGGGCGTCGATTTATTGCCGTGGCGGATGTCTGTTTCGCTGTAAAAAAAGAATAAGTCGATTTTGGCCATATATGGCGGGGGTTTCCGGCGATTGGTCAGTGTGTGTAAACGGATACTGAAGTGCGTTTAAAAGTGAAGTGGCGGGCAAAAAAAAGGCCTCCTTCCCAAAAAAAGTCAGCCATGTCAAACAGGGATAGGAGGCTCCGTGAATACACCAGTGCATTCACTTGAAGAAAAGTATTGCACTTAAAAAAAAAAAATTCAAATTCTTTTCTAAAAGAATCATGCATTGACTGAATGCGATCAATCAGCGCTGTGTTCAAACCGGCCAGGTGAGAAAAAAATTATTCAATCACGTCGAGCATAACGCGTTTGTTTAACTTCGCAGCAGCAGCGTTGACAATGGTTCGGATGGATTGAATGTTACGTCCTTTTTTTCCAATGATGTTTCCAAGACACTTAGTTGATACACGTAACTCAATCACCGTTGACTTGTCACCGTCCACTTCCTTCACCACCACGGTTTCTGGTTCATCGACCAATGCTTTCGCGATCACTTCAACTAACTCTTTCAACTCCATGATTCACCTCAGTCCCCGGCATTGCCGGTTTGGAAAAACGTACGAACTAGAGAATTCGGCTACCAACCTGTTCCATGGTTAAATGGACATTCTGGAATTATACATAGGAAAAAGTTTTTTTTTCAAGCACGTTTCGCTCAAGTGATACACTCAAAGAGCGAAATCACCCATTTTCTCTTCAAGGCATGCGACTATATTTTCCGGCTGTGTATCCACTTTGACAGATACTTCGGCCACCGCAACCCCCTTTGTGGTGAACCAATCGCACAGTGGCGCGGTGCGGCTGTCGAAGATGGCCAGTTTTTTTTCGATGAGTGTGACATGGTCATCGACCCTGCTGGTACGGTCTCTTCCGGCGTTGGTTTGGATGCGGTCAACCACGGTTTGGGCGTCACACTGCAGTCGCACAACCAGACGAATATCAAACCAGGGCGATACATCCTGGGCCTGCTGCTGATGACGTGGCAGCCCATTCAGGACCACTGCTTCAGCCGCAGTGGTTGCATTGAAATGTGAAATGATCCGCTCTGCCAGGTAGAAGGTCTCCTTTTCAAGCAGTGCGCCACTGTCGAGAATGTCCTGCAATCGCCTGATGTCCGCTGCAGAGAGATCACATGCCCGTGTACCGGCAGCGGTTGTTCTAAGCAGTTCACCAAAGTCAAAGTGAGAAAAATGCTTTTTAAAAAGACCTTTGGCAGCGATGTATTCGCCAAGAGGCGTTTTTCCACTGCCGGTTGGTCCGATAAGAAGTATGGCGGGTTTTTTCATAATGACGGTGTCTCCGGTTGGTCAGTCTTTGGTTCGGTACAGGGTGAACAGTGTAATTTCACACTCTGTCCCCAGACGCAACGGCGGTCCCCAGTACCCCGTTCCCTGATTGATATACAGCGTTGTGCGACTGTTGTAATTAATTAATCCCTTGAGGTAGGGCTGCTGCAGCTTAACCAGATAATTAAACGGCCATATCTGTCCTCCATGGGTATGGCCACTGAGAATCAGTCCCACGTCCGCAGCGGCGGCATCCGCCACAATTTTAGGCTGATGACACAGAAGGATGACTTCCTGCTCGGGACGACGGTGTCGCAGCGCCTTGTTCAGATCAAGAGGCGCTTCGCCCGGCATGTGGCTGGCCTGATAGTCGTTGACGCCCGCCAGCAGGAGAGGATTCGCATCGTCACCGATGTGCACTGCGCGGTTGTCCAGAACTTCAATACCCAACTGACTCAAATGCGAGACCCATTCGCTTGCTTTGAAATAGTATTCATGGTTGCCGGTAACAAAGTAGACGCCCATTGGCGCGTGCAGCTTTGTAAGGGACTGCA
>JAFGWT010000132.1 GCA_016937015.1 Deltaproteobacteria bacterium
CGACACCTCTTGCAAACACTGTGGGGCCTGTGCCAGACACTGTCCGCGTCAGGCCATCAAAATGGTTGGCGGACAGAAAAAAACGCCATATTGGACCTGGCGATGCGAAGCGTGCATGCGCTGCATGGGTTTTTGCCGGCACCAGTCAGTGCAGGCGAGTCACCTCTGGGCGTTTGTGGTCATTTACGGTGCATCGTTTTTATCGGGGGCGTTTATCCAGGACAGAGTGTTGAATTCCCTGTTTCCCGCCGTCTCATGGCAAACCGATTTAGCTGCAGCCATCTCATGGATATTGGCGTTTCTTGCACTCATGCCTCTTTACTGGCTGTTTTTCGGGCTGCAGAGAATTTTGCCGTTGCGCCTATTGTTTACATACACCACTCTTACCAAACTGTATCGCCGCCGATACCATGCCCCCGGCACACGCGCGAAGGAAATGACCAGGGCGCAACAAAACGCCCGCAAAGGCAAAAATAAGCCACCGGAACTGCACAGTGAGTGCAATGCGCTCGCCCGAAACAAAGGAAAATAAATACCATGTCCCAAAATCCAGCATATCCAACCCGTCTTTGGGGCGGTGCGCTTTTTTTATTCAGTATCATGATTTTGCAATGCAACGCCGCGTCACTGGCCAAGGGCGGTTCGGGGCTGAAATTGCCAGACGTCCCCAATGACACAGATGCCCCCGTTGCGTCGTCGCCGGGAACGGAGACAGCAATTGAGGACACTGATGTTTTTTCAACCGGGACGCTCAGTGAAGAAGAACGCGCTTCCGAAGCCGCCGTGGAATCCCTTCAACTGGAAAGGGACAAACAGGAACAGCGAAGTGACCTGCATCGAAAACTGGCGCAGGCATTTTTAGAGGAAAACCGGCAGAAACCCGATGTGGTTGAAACACAGAGTGGTCTTCAGTATCGCATTCTGAAAAAAGGCAAGGGTCCTTCCCCTGGCATTGACGATAGCGTGGTGGTTCACTATCGCGGGTTTCTGCTAACGGGCGAAGTGATTGACAGCAGTTACCGGCGGGAAAGTCCAGCCACGTTCCCCGTATCGCGTGTGATAAAGGGTTGGACTGAAGCGCTGCAACTGATGAAGAAAGGCGCCAAATGGGAAGTTTTCATTCCCGCGGACCTGGCCTACGGCGAACGACAGGTTGGTCAGACCATTCCCGCCGGTGCATTGCTGGTGTTTGAAATTGAACTGCTGGATGTATTGCCGCCACCACCGCGGCCATCCTCTGAGCCCGCCTTTTTTTAAACTGTACTGTTGAGCATTGTACAGGTTTCTTCATCGTCGTGGTGTTCACAGGTGCCGGTCAAATCCATCTCCGCGCCAAAACTTTTCAGCAGCGCCATCGTGTCCACGCCAAACGATGCCAGAGCAGACTCATCAATGCGATAGTGCACATGAAAACGCTGCCGTTCACTCGATAAAATGCCCACGCTTTTTAACAGTTTCAGATGCTGAGAAACCGCCGGCTGACTCAGACCGATATGCTTTGCGATATACCCCACGCACAGCAGATTTCCTTTGGCGGCAATCAATTTAAGTATTTTAAGTCTGGAGCCGTCTCCAAGCGCCTTGAATATATCTGCGGCCCGCGAGACAGAGTGGTTTTGATAGGTCATTACAGAACTCCGATGGTCAGATTTTCCTCAAAAAACAAACAGGTGTTTTATTCTGTATGCGTACGGACAGTGGACATGTCCAGATATTGCCGTGATTTTAACAGGAATGGCTGTGGAGACGCTATTGTATCGTATTAAATATGCAATATAATCGTTTAAATTTTATTAAAATGATTTAACTAGTCGACTATCGCCTATATATTTTTATATATTAAATATTTAAGCCAAAATTGAGTAAAAAAAAGAAGGTCTTTTCCCTATGTTTACCTACAATTACCTCCCGGTTTTTTACCAATTATAACGGAATAATTGAACTCAATCCGCGCATGTGTTTGAATATAAATAGAACATTCTGAAGAATGTCAGCCTCAAGGAATCAGATATGTGCTGGGAACCATTTGTACTTGCCGCCCCTGACCAGAAAGTCCCCTTTCCAAAGCCTATGTCCCACACGGAGGGACTGGGAGATCGGTTGCGAATCGCCGCATTCGCCGAGCTGCAGGCGGTCCGCGCATTCGGCTGGGCCGCCGAGCACTTTCGGGATGTATCGATGGAAGTGATCAATGGGTGGGAA
This sequence comes from Deltaproteobacteria bacterium, assembly GCA_016937015.1. Taxonomy (GTDB): domain Bacteria; phylum Myxococcota_A; class Polyangia; order JAAYKL01; family JAAYKL01; genus JAFGXQ01. The sequence continues at coordinate 2,203 of JAFGWT010000132.1, forward strand.
CGTCAGATTCCGGAAGAAAAACTGCACTTCAGACTGATTATGGAGAGAATGAACAATCTGGGCATACAGCCGCATCAGAAACCCGTGTCTGCGCAGCTGTCAGAAACCCTGTACCAGTGTCAGACAGGCAAAGCGTTTGCCATCGAAATCGCCACCGCCGAACACCGGGGAAGACTGGCAGCCCTGAAAATGGCAGCATATCTGGAAAATCGCGACCCCGTTACCGCGCGGGTATTTCTGCGCATCGCCCGTGATGAAGTCGCCCATGTTCAACTGGTCATTGACCACTTTGGCTGGACTCCCGGACCGTCGCCTGCGGACCTGTGAAAATATCGATTTGAGGGCGTTGACCTGCGCAATCGATTTATTTTCTGTCTGCGAACAGCGCCAGACACATCCTGAATCAGTTGACTTTAAATCCCGATGTTGCTGAGAGTCACCATGAGCTGATTAATAAATGCGGTCAAATCCGGATGCTCTCTCTCAAGCGTTTCGGTTTCGGCCTTCAAAAACGCAACAAAATCCGCCATGGCTTCCGGTGTGTACTTGTCGATGTCGTCCTTCGCTTCGCCGATGGCCGCTTCGAGTTTTTCGGTATCGGCCGGAATTTCACTGAGTTTTTCGCTCAGGGTCCCCATGTTTTTTTTGATTTCACTAAATGGCATACACATCTCCTCCGTAAAAAATATATCCACCCAAAGGCGTTCGGGAAACCCGTTGGCCTCGAATTCACTCCGGCGGTCTGATAACCGGCGTCATTATCCAAACGACCATCATCACCAGCGAAATGGCCGCTCCTGTCCAGTATACCCATGTCAGTCCGCCAAACACAAATACTGCTGCCATTGCCATCGGACCGACCGTCTGGCCCACGCGCAGCACCATGCTGTTTATGGACATAAACACCGCTCGCTCCTGCATGGGCGCCATCCCCACCAACAGGGTTTGCACAGCGGGGAACAGCATCCCATGCCCAGCCCCAAACAAAACGACTGGCAAAAGAATCCACCACGCATGATGGACCATTCCAATTCCCACCTGGCCCGCCGCATACGCCACAAGACTCAACACCAACTGCACTCTGACTGACATCATGGCGGACAGTCGGCGATTCTGAGACGATACAATGGCAGTGGCCACGGAAAAAATGGACATATACAATCCAATTTGCCACTCGGGGGCGTTAAACCGCTGCCTGAGCAGGATGGGAAAGTAAGACAGCAACGCGCCATACAGAATGACAAACATCAGAACGTTAATAATAAAAAGGCCCCATACCCCAGGCTGATGAATATTTTTCCATGCATTTTTAAAATACTGACGGTTATTCTGAATTTTGCGGATTGGCGGCAACCTGAGTTTAAACAGAACCAGCAGGGCCACCCCAATGGCAAGCAGGGGCAGATAAAAGGGCGCATACCAGGTGACCCCTGCCAGTACGCCTCCGATGGCCGGATACGCAGCCACGCCCAGACTCAGGACGCTGGCGTTGTAGCCCATCGCCTCGGGACGCTGACGGGGTTCGAACAAATCGCCAATCAGGGTTACATTGAGTGAACCCAGCGCCGTGGCGCCAACCCCCTGAAGGGCGCGAAGCAGCACAATGGTCTGGAAATTCCGGGTGAGCGTTATCGCTGCGCCCGCCAACCCAAACAAAATAAGTGAAGGCACCAGAATGCGCTTGCGACCCAGCCTGTCTGCCAGAATGCCAATTACCGGCGTCAGAAATATGGCCGGCAGCGTAAAGGCGGTGATCAGAATTGCCACATCCTGCGGCTTCAAATGAAACTGTTCCATCATGGCGGGAAACGCCGGCGTAATACTCGCCACGCCCATCACCGCCATCAACGTCACACCGTATACAATTTTAAGATTACTGTTGCGACTGACTTGCGACATGTGTTCCTTATACCACTTAAAGATTTTGCAGCATGCAATTATTGTGAAGACCGGTAATTGGGGCAGGTAATTGAGCCAGATGAATGACATCACCCGTTGAGCAGATAAAGCAGTTCGGGAAGGAAAAAAATAAATGGAGAGGGTTGGCGGCGCAGTAAAAATGCGAACTAAATATTCTGTTCGTAAAGCAACTTCACTTGACCGGCGCTTAGCGGCGTGTTGTAAATCACAACCTCGTCGATGATTCCCCGGAAACCAAACGCCGTTCCGGTATCTCCAATGGAGGTGGTCTGTTCCTCATCGAGATTCCGCCCCACGGTTGCTTCATCGTTTTGATCCTGCAGCACCCCGTTCACATACAGATACACACTATTGCCATCCGCCACACCAACCAGATGCCACCAGGTATTGTTGGCCCCTGCGGGTCTCAGACCGGACACGGACACCGCTGTCTTGTTCCAGTACTCAAAGTCACTGTGTAAATCGGGGCTGCGCGTCCAGAAATGAAACTCCCCTTTTTCGAGTTGAAGGGTATATCCCTGAAATCGATACAGGATATGGTAACTGCCGTCGTCGGTTGTGTCGATGGGATACACCCATGCCGCCATGGTGTAGCCATTGTCGCCGTACAATGTTGCTTCGACCAGGTCTCCGTTCCTGTCTTCCAGATTCAGGCCTTCGTAATTGGCATCCAGTTGAATGGCTCCCGTGCCGCCCACGCCGCCCTGGGGTAAAAACTCGACTTTGCCGCCGGGAGTGGCCACATGGCCATTGCCCGACTCATCCTCTGCACGCTCGGCGTATGCGTCAAAACTGTAATAGGCAATGGGACCGGGCAATGTGTCGTCGTCTTCTGAGCCACAGCCCATCAGTCCCCCGGTGAGTATCGTCGAGACAGTTAATATCAATGGAACAAATTTAAATGTCATGTTCGGACTCCTGTAATGCGTCATTCAATATTTGTGTTCAGATACGATAGAGTCGTACAAAAAGCTATCTTTTAATGCATAGCGACGGCGCAATTTTAGATTGCGTCCATCGGTCTGGCACACTACCCTGTGTGGGTTATGCCTGAACTGCCCGAAGTGGAAACCATTCGCAGACAGCTGTTGCCGCATCTGCCCGCGATTATAAAAAAGCGCAAATACTCAAACGTCGCCCAATCCGTACTGAAAACAGAAATGTTTTCTCCCGTCGGCAAAACCATCAAGACAATTTCGCGCAAGGGCAAGCTGCTCGACTTCGTCTTTGATGACGGGTCACATATGCTGTCCGGACTGGGAATGAGCGGCGGGTGGCGTGTATCGCAAAAGCCGGTTACCGAAAAGCATACGCACATCCAGTTTACCTGCGACAACAGTGAGGGACGCGTTTACTTCGCCTACGTGGACCCCCGTCGATTTGGAAAATGCCATCTGGTGGACGCCCCCACCGCCCAACAGATGCTGGCGCGTCTGGGGGTGGATATAAGTTCAAAATTGTTCACTGCCGCCTACGTCGCACGGATTTGCCAAAAATATCCACACCGTGAAATTAAACCGTTTTTGCTGGACCAGGCATATTTCGCGGGGGTGGGCAATTATATCGCGTGCGAGGTGCTGGCCCATAGCGGCATCCATCCCGCGCGCCCGGCGGGCAGCCTGTCCAACGATGAGCATCATCGACTGGTGACAGCGGTCAGGCTTGTGCTTTCGGGCAGTCTCAAACAAAACGGCCTGACGTTCAGCGGCGGCTACACCGATGCCACCGGCCAAAAAGGCCAGGCCCTCAATACACTGGTGGTATTTCACCAGAAGCGTTGTGGTCTTTGCAACCAAACGCCGGTGGAAAAATTCAGTCTGAAAGGCCGCACCACTTTCTATTGCCCATTGTGCCAGACATAGGCCGATTCGGATTGTGCCTGATTGTATCTACAGACAGAAAATGAAGGGAATCGGCAGGACGAAGAGTGCTAATAGGATCAACTAAAGTCCGAAGGGGTCCAGGCCACTTTAAAGGCAGTGTCCCCTTCGGTTCCACGCATTCATTCATGCATTCAACACACATCCGCCCGTTAAACTTTAATTTGGGATTATCCAAAGCGGTTGCGTCAGCTTTGGGTTCGTGAAATAACAATGGCGCAGTCGCTGCATGCATGGTGGCCCATTGGCTGCGCAGGCCAGCAGCCAATTAAAATATCAAAGTGAAAATTCATGAATCGAGCCAAAAAAACACTGACCGAAGCGGTGCAGTTCGTTCCCATCATTACGCTGGCGTTTACTTTCATCATTAAGGGTGGCGTGGACCTCGAACAGGCAGGCCCCCTTTTTGTGGTCGCGGCCATCATGGCAATTGGCATCACCAGCTGGCTGCACATTTTAAAGGTCACCCAAAACCCGATTCTGCTGGCCAGCAACATCTGGCTGCTTTTGGGTGCACTCGCGTTTGGTGTGCCGATTCCGTTTTTGGCCACCGTGTTTTCTCAAACCAACGCCGCACTCCTGTTTGCCTCGGTGCTTAGTGTCGGCATTGCCCAAACCGCGCTGAAACGACCCACCGGATTTATCGGCATGACCAACGCCGACCCGCAAACAGTGCGGCGTCTATCGGTCATCATGCTCGGTCTCTCCGCAGTGATTCTGATATGGGCTGTTCTGTTCAGGGACAATATTCGACTGGGCGGCGGGCTCCCCTTCATTGTCCTCAATATCTCACGCCGAATATTAATCAAACGCGCCGTTTCCCCCAAAACAACGCCTGAGGCATAGCGCATATTTAACGCGGTGCATAATCGCTTTGATTGACGAAACGACCATTTGTACACAGCGATAAAGCAAATAACAGCGCGCTTCCCAACACTCAACGCAATCGAGCAGCGCTGTACACCGATGCGGATTATGCCTGACTGTGTTTACAGACCCAATAGTCTTCCCCCCCTTTTCGAGACTGTCGATAAACGCGTTTAACGCAAGTGCATTCGGCGACATCATCACGTCGTCCCCGCGAAGGCGGGGACCCAGCGACG
>JAFGWT010000133.1 GCA_016937015.1 Deltaproteobacteria bacterium
GCTGTCGCCGTCGCTATCCGTGTCGGAATCACTGTCTGTGTCGCTGTCGCCATCCGTGTCCGAATCACTGTCTGTGTCGCTGTCGCCATCCGTGTCGCTATCTGAATCAGCATCCGAATTGCCGTCGCTATTTGTGTCAGAGTCTGTGTCGTCGTGACTACCGGCATCGTCATCGCCCATCTTTTGCCCGGCATCCGAGCACGCCACACTGAAGACTGTTCCGATGAACAACAATATGGAAAAACAAATTTTCATGGCGCCTCCTTTAGGCCTTCCTGCGATTTGGTCGCATATATGCATTTCCAGTGTGTGAATTCCGAATCAGAAGCCGTTCAATGGCATCGTTTCATAAGTAAGCGAGACAGCGAATTCAAACCTGGTAATTTAATTTCAATCCCTGTCCTGGTCGTTTAAAAAATATTGGATGGTTCGGTCGGCAGTGGCGTCCACGCCTTCGACCATATCAATGGTGTAGTTGTATTTTTTAAAACGGATGTCATCACCGGTGTAGATGTAATCGGTGCTGCTGACCACAGCAATAACCACGCCCCTTTGGGGCGCTTTGTCCAAACGAATACACGCTTCGCCGCTTTCCACCGGTTTGCTGTATACTGCCGTACCGTCTTTGGCCCAGTACACAATTTGCATTCGCATATCTTCTCCCTGAGGCTTGAAGTCGAGCTTTACCTGATTGCCGCTGACATTGAGTGGAATCTGGTTGGACCCCGACCAGCCGGGCAACGTGTATTCATCGGGCGTAATGGTCTTGCCATTAATGGTAGTGGGGGCATAGGCCACTGCCTGATAGTCTGGTATATTTGCGGTGCCGATTTCTCTGTTGATGGTATTGCCCCATTCCCTGCTGATGGGGCCAATCATGCCCGCGCGCCATTCACCAAAATCAACCAATGCCTTACGGGCGCTGAACTCCATAATGAGATGTCGCGTCTGTGCATCTCCAAGGCCGGTGGAAATGGTTTCGAGAACGTTGCGCGGCTGGGCCTGCTGCCAAATCCATGCATTGGCACCAGGTGAAAGGTAGCGGTTTAAAAAATGTGAAAAGATGGAATTGTACTGTGTGCCCCCCAAATACCGTCGCCAGTTTTCGTTGCCAACCCCCTGGGCATCCGGACCGCCGAAACTGCCGTCAATGAGCCAGCCGCTGTAACATTCAATGGGCTGGTGCGGCGCGATGAACGGAACCCCGTCGAGGAATCCCAAACCGTAACTGCCGTCACGGCGAGCGTACAGCTCCTGTTGAATCCAGGTGTTGCCACCCTCGTTGAACCAGCCAGGTTTATTGTCACCGGAAGGCGTGCCCTTGACCATTGCATGAATGGCTTCGTGTGTGATGCCGCCGCGGTCGTAGTTCACCACCGGCGCCCACGAAAGCAGTACCATTGGGTATCGTCCGATATTGGACTGCCATCCCCCTTGATCGGTGTTTGACGCATTGTCCGTGCAAAGTCCCGAACCATACAGATATACCGAACTGTAATACCCATCCTGAGGCAATCGTCCCACGGGCCACCCCATTACATCGCGGATGTATCCGAGATCTTCGTTTAGTCCGTCGAGCACTTGTTGAATCTGAGCGTCGGTTATCTGTGGATTGCGACTGTGCCCCCAGATAAACGACCACCATCCGGACGTCATGACGCCCGCCACCAGACTTTGATCACACCCCTCGTAAACGGTGAATGTGCCCGGGTCCACATTGGCGTTGTCGAATTGCATGTTCAGGTCGGGATCATATCCGGGCCATTTGTAGGCAGCACAGGGGTCCGTGTCCGAATCGGTGTCTGAGTCGGTGTCTGAGTCGGTGTCCGTATCGCCATCAGTATCCGCATCTGTGTCGCCGTCGCTGTCGGAATCCGCATCGCTGTCACTGTCTGAATCCGTATCGCTGTCACTGTCTGAATCAGAGTCGCTATCGGAATCTGTGTCCGCGTCTGTATCACTGTCGGAGTCTGTGTCTGTGTCCGCATCGCTGTCAGTATCTGAATCTGAGTCTGTGTCCGCATCTGCGTCTGTGTCACTGTCGGAGTCTGCGTCACTGTCGGAATCGGTGTCGCTGTCTGAGTCACTATCCGAGTCTGTATCTGAATTCGCATCTGTATTCTGCGCGTCTGCGGCAGCGTTGCCATCCTGAGAGCAGGAAACAGCAGGAATTGCCAGCAGCAACAATGTCAGTCTGATAAAAAAAGAAAATAGCATCGCAGGTTCCTTTGGTTGGGATATTTTGTCCGCATCCAATCGACGCGTGCAGTAACAAAAACAGCTCACAAATTTTTTCGTCTGGAAGCGTCCGTTCGTTCCGGTTAAATCAACAACGTCCCATGACGTCGTTTGGGTGAATGATTCCTGTTCCGTCCAGAAAGACAATGACAGTGCAGTTATTACCAGCCGCGAATGGATTGCTGTTCCTTCCAACATCGCCTAATCAGCCATTTATCGGCTTCAGTGGGGGTTTGACTGGCAGTGGATCCCACAATCATCAGCGAACCACCTTCGGGAGTGGCGCCTGTCCAGTCGTAATAATCCTGAAAACCAAATCCGTGCCCCATTTCGTGTTCTATGACGAGGTTTCCCTCGCCACCCATGCTGCTAACAAAATTGGCGACGGGCATACGCAGCCCCCAGTCACCACCCACAGCTGCGGCACCTCCCCCGGGTAACTGATCGTCAAGCCAAATCCAGTAATCGTGTCGTGCTTCTTCTCCTCCCGGGCAATTGGGTATGTTGTAGTCCCAATTGTCAAAAGTGGAACACGCACCTGGGCAAATGGGTTCACCCTCGCCGTCGGTTTCGGTGTAAGTAAAGATGCTGCCATCCAGATCATCCAACCAGGATTGATTGCCAGGTCGAACCGACCACCCGGTAACTTTAACTGATATGCCCCCCGGATACGGAAAACATCCATAATCCCCAAGGGCTGTATACCAATGATTCATCCAGCGCTCCACGGTGTGCGCCATGTTCGCTTTGACCTCCGCAGAAGGCGCGGAAGTGGCCCCCCATCGAACGCACACGTTGATTTCTCCCTCCCCCTTCATCGCCTTATCCAGCATCCAGACTTCCCGGCTCCGAATGTTGTCGTCCAACTGCGCGCCCCAGCTCTCTTCAACCCACTCAGCGACGTTTGCAGGCGGTTCGGGATACTCACAATTCCCATCTGAATCTGAATCCGTATCTGTATCCGTATCTGAATCCGTATCTGTATCCGTATCTGTATCCGTATCTGTATCCGTATCTGCATCAGTATCGCTGTTGGTGCCGCTGTCACTGTCGGTATTGCTGTCACTGTCCGGGTCGAAATCGCTGTCGGTGTCGCTATCGCTGTCCGAATCAGAATCACTATCCGAGTCTGAATCACTGTCAGAGTCCGTGTCACTGTCACTGTCTGAATCGCTGTCGATATCACTATCACTATCGCTGTCACTGTCACTGTCCGTGTCTGTATCACTGTCGGTGTCGCTATCGCTGTCTGAATCAGAATCACTATCCGAGTCTGAATCACTGTCAGAATCCGTGTCACTGTCTGAATCAGAGTCACTATCCGAGTCTGAATCACTGTCTCCGTCTTGACGGGTATCTCCGTCCCTCACCGTTTGCCCCGTATTCGAACAGGCCACACCAAATCCCAATGCAATAAATAGGAATACAAAAATACAGAACTTCATGGCGCCTCCATAAAACCAATAATTAAGCGACCGTATGTGCAATTCAGATTTTGTCCTCGCGACCATATTCATACCCGTTTGCTCATATCCAATCGCAACGGCACTTTTCGTTCAATTTGACTCCCGGCATGTGAATTTCGGCTCATTTTTTTTTTGAGCCCTTATTCAAAACACTTTCGTCATAGCGCAGAATGTTTTCAATCAACGGAGGAAATGCCATGACATCACGATTTTGTTTACTGCTTTGCGTTGTGGGGTTAAGCGCTGCCTGTTCGGTCGACGGGATGGCGACGCTGTCGGAAAGTGAAAACAGCGATTCGGAAAACAGTACCGCTGGTGATACCGACAGCGACAGCGACAGCGATACCGACAGCGATACCGACAGCGACAGCGATACCGATACCGACAGCGACAGCGATACCGATACCGACAGCGACAGCGATACCGATACCGATACCGATACCGACAGCGATACCGACAGCGATTCAGATAGTGATTCTGATTCAGACACTGATTCTGACACTGATTCTGACACTGATTCTGACACTGATTCTGATACAGATTCGGATACAGATTCGGATTCGGATGGTGATGTGGCTTGCAAGGGACCGATTGCTGGCACGTCCGGCGCCAACCCGCTGTTCTCTCAGTTTTATACCGCCGATCCAGCGCCATTGGTTCACAACTGCACATTTTATATTGTCTGCGGTCATGACGTGGGAACAACGGGATTCGTGCTCAACGACTGGTACGTCCTCTCGTCCACCGACATGGTGAACTGGTCCGACAACGGTGGTCCTGTGATGGGTTGGAATACGTTTAACTGGTCCAACGCCAACGCCTGGGCGAGTCAAATGGTGGAACGGAACGGCACATTTTATTGGTACGTACCTGTCAACAATATGGGAGGCGGAATGGCCATTGGCGTGGCCACATCCAACAGTCCAACCGGGCCTTTTACAGATGCGATTGGGGCTCCCCTTGTGGATGACCGATGGGAAATGGAACAGTTCAAATATGCAAATGATTACGACACGGCATACACCATTGACCCGTCCGTGCTCATTGACGATGATGGCCAGGCCTATCTGTACTATGGCAGTTTCGGTCGAATGGTCATTGTCATGTTGAATGACGACATGATTTCAACCACTGGAACCCCCATTGAACGAACGCCGCAGGGCTTTTTCGAAGCACCATTTGCGTTCAAACGGAATAACACGTACTACATGATGTATGCCGCCGGTGCGAATCCCGCGTCAATTCGTTATGTGACATCCGACAATCCCATGGGGCCATGGTCGGCTCCGACACAAATTCTCGACCCACTGCCCAACAACGGCCCCGATAAGGCCACCAGTCATCCCGGTGTCGCCGAGTTCGCGGGGCAATGGTACTTTGTGTACCACCTCAGCGATGGCCCCAATGGGGGCGAAACCTACAAACGCGAAGTGGCCATTGAAAAAATGGTCTTCAACAGCGACGGCTCCATTCAACCCATTGTACGAACCAACGGTTTGAGTTTTTAAAAGCGATTTTCAATATCGCGTTCCTCTCGTACTGATTGCGGCATTAATATTGTGTGAATATTGTGTGAATATTGTGTGCAGGCGATTGGGATTGGTTAGAAAGAAACTATCGTTTGTGCAGGGGAGAGGGGAATGACGTACGCATTGCGCTCCATGGCATAGCCCTTTAGGCTGTAGTCGCCAATACCATCAATCGTGGCGGGCTGTTCAACGCGCAATCTGGCGTTGGGGGTGTTGGCATCCTGCGCAGCAAAAGTGATCTCCACTTCGCCCGTCTCAAAATTGAGTGATACAGCATCAAATTTTCCCGCGTCCAGTGTGAGCCACAATCCAACCGGCGCCAGGTAAATACGCTGACGGAATGAATCCATGGGTTCCATGACAATGACATTTCCATTCTTCGTCAGGTTACCACCAAATGACTGTGGTCCAAAATCAGGATGGTCCACCATGTAGGTGGCTGTAGTGTAGGCATGACCAAAGAAGTTGAGTCCAAAGTCACCTGTGCGTGAGTCGAAGTCCATAATATCCGGGAACGAATGGAACGCCATTGACGGAAAACCGTTTTGCTGAATATTGGCAAGGGTACCCATCATTCCGCCGTATCCAATACGCAGCAGATACATATCTTCCGGATGTTCCCGATATTCGCTCAGCACAGGAATCGCATTTAAACTCGAACCGTAATGATGGAGCATTCTTTCCTGTCTATCAATTTTCGAACCACCATACTTGAAGTCCCAATAACGACGCGCACAACCGTTGTATCCCCAGTGAGGCACAGTGGGCATGTACCCCAGGATAGCGTTCAGACATACGTCCGCCTTGTTATCGTAGCCAAAATATTTGGTCCACTGATATACCTCTTCCTGACCGGTGGAATCCCAGGGCATTTCACTGCCAAACGGATATGCCTGAGTATTCCACAAATCAGCGCGCGCTTTCATGGCGCTTTCCAATGCAGATGCGTCGGCGGTTAGTCCTTCCCGTTGTAGGTCTTTCAATATCTCGAGAAAAGCGGAACCATTCATCACACCAAACTGGGCGTAACCGTTTCCGATGGTGGTCATGGCAAGACTTGTTTCAAAAGCCTGATTCAAGTACCAGTCCCACGTGTGAGCGGAAACCAGCCCGTCGTAGTTGCGCGCCAGACGGTACAAGGTCCAATACAGCGCGGCGACATGGGGGTAATTGTACGACCGGGGGACTTCCTCAATGTGCGCCCGTGACCATGCCCCCCAGTAAAACCAGTCTATGGTGCTGTCGTAGTATCCTGCAGGGAGTTCGCTGGGTTCGTAGTAAAAAAGTGTCCGTTTTACGCCGTACATCAGGTCACCGGAATCGTATTGAAGATTGCCCCAAATCGGTCCATCCACAAATTGCTCATATTTATTTACCTGAGCTGGCGTCGGTTGCCCCAGCAACTTCATAATCCCCGCCAACCAAACCGCACCCCCATCGTCGCCCAGACCGCACACCCATGCCTGCTTCCATTGAGTAAGAATTTCGTTGTCATCCATATCATAGGTCATCACCGACGGGCTGCGGTGAAAATAGTCAGACGAATCTTCATACCACGCTCTGGTCGTCAAAAATTCGCCCATATCCGCCACCGCGTCGGCTGCTGCTTTTATCAGGTTGTAATGAATGGTTTGCACGGCGCCGTTGGCGTATGTCACGGTCAGTCTCGCCTGACCCCGGATTTGTCCGCGAATATCGTATGCCTTCCAGCCGCTTATGGTGTCTGATTCCGTAACAGTGAGCGCGCCGCTGGGGGAAACATTTATGTTGCGGACAGCATGGGGATAATCCAGATACAGTTTTCCCTCCATATCGTCGGGAAGAATGGTGCCGGGTATTGCGACGGCCACTGGCCGTCTGTTTTCCTTCAATGTGTTTTCAATGGCGCGAATTTCGTCCGAAAGCACAAACGTGAGTCCTACGGTGGTGGATTCTCCCGGTTGCAACACTCTACTTGTGGGTTCGTTCCACGTGGTTTTACCCTTCCATTCATTTTCGGCGTAGGCCAGACTGTGCACCATCCACTCATAAAAGCCTTCGAAAGTAAGATTCCTCGGCGTGTTGTCATAGAAAACAGCGGGCGGATCCAGATTGTTGCGCCCATCCGGGTCAGGGGGATTTAAAATCGGGTTGTACGCTTCGAGGGGTGTTCCATCTTTTGGAAGCACCAACATGGCGGGATTGCTCCCATTGAGTCGGGTGACTTGAATATACCCCGCATCCTTTCCAATGTACGGATCGGAAAACGAACATGTTTCGTGGGCGTCATCGAGGCTGCGGTTGGAGATAATATTATTGAAAATCATTGGCAACCCAAGGGCGCCCACTTCGATTACACTTTGAGAGTTGTTTTCCAACGTGAATTCGAGCCCGAGCCGTCCCCCATCGTTAATCCATAAGCGGGTCACTCTCAACGGCGCGTCAGGCAAATCGGCACTCAGATCTGCGGCAGCAAGCACGTCATCACTGGTATCCA
>JAFGWT010000134.1 GCA_016937015.1 Deltaproteobacteria bacterium
ACACCGACTGGTCGACAAACTGGGAACCTTGAATGACGCTATCGGCAAAGCGCGGGCGCTGGCGAAGGCCAGTACCGAAGTGAAGGCTGTTTTGTACCCGAAACCAAAATCGTTTATGGAAATGCTGGGTGAACAGTTGGCCGGTGGCAGTGATGCCCGCATTCAGCTGGCAAAGCAATTTGACGCCACCCGGCATGCTCTGGAATTGAGTGTACTGTTGGAAAACGAACAGGTTCTGACCCTTTGTCCTGTTCTATTCGCCATTGATTAGCGCACGGTTCAAAAAAATTGTCACGTTTGAAGGTGCTGGGGTTCATACTGGCAGCAACTGCCTCATCGCGCTTCATCACGCAATAGGGGGACAAAGCGGTTTGGTTTCATTTGTGCGGGATGGCCGATGCATCGCCGCGTCCCCTTCCTTTATCCAGCGCAGTCGTGCAAGAGCAACAGTATTGGACAACGGCATACTAACAGTCAGCACTGTCGAACATTTGCTGTTCGCGCTGCAGTTTTTTAAGGGGGAATGGCGAGTGGAACTGACTGCATCTGAGATTCCGATAATGGATGGGAGCGCCCTGCCCTTTGCATCCGCGCTGATGCAATCCGGAATACCACCCCGGGCCGTGTTTTTTGATGTTCCTGTTAAATTGGAAATCATAGATGGTGCATCCCACGCAATTATACGCCCCTGTGCGCCAAATGCATCTCCGATATACACTGTTGATCTCGTATTTCCTTCACCGATGGGGAGCATGTCATGCAGTGTTGTTCCCATGTTACCAGAAATTATTAGGCAGTTGTCGCCAGCGCGCACTTTTGTGCTTGAGGCAGAAATCGACTATTTGAAATCCGTTGGTCTCATAAAAGGAGGCAGTTTGGATTGCGCTCTCGTGATTGGAAAAAACGGTCCCATAAATACTGAGGGCATGCGATTCCCGAACGAGCCCGCAAGACACAAGATGCTCGACTTTCTGGGGGACATGTCGCTACTTGGCGCATTGCCACGGGCACACATTCACATTCAGCGACCTGGTCATCATATCAACCATGTGATAATTGAGCATCTAACACCGTTTGTGGGCAGTCTGTAAGACTCATCAACATCAGGAAAATTTTCTAATTGCAAGGGACGCCACCCCTGGAAAACGAAGTGCCGGTGCGGCATAGCGATAAAGTGCTGGCCCCGGTCTACTTTGCGACAGCACACCAAATGTCCGCTCGTGGCGTATGGCAAGTGCGGGAATAATTGAGGAACGATAGTTAGACTGAAGAATTTCCCTCGCAACTTCTGCCCCTGATATGATCGCCTGGCCAATGCCTTCGCCTGTAACCGAAGATGCCATACCTGCCGCATCGCCAGCCAAAAATATGTGGCCAAAGCGATGCCCTGCATATCGGCTTCCAATTGATCCCCCTTCAAGTTTACCCTGCTGCCATGAAATATTAAGATGAGAAAGCCATGAAAAAAAAGCGCTTTTAAGTCTGGCAGCAGAATGTACCAGTTCAGTGGGCACGCCGCATCCAATACGCAGTTCATGTCGATACGGAAAAACCCAGCCATAGCTTGCGCCAAACAGGTCGTGATTAAACCAAACAGACGGCGCGGCATTTGCTGCGTCCGCAGCCAGAGAGCGTGGAATACGCAATTGCCTGCAAACAGCACCAACCGCAGAGGGTAGACCCAGCTGTCGGCGGCACCGCGATTTCGAACCGTCAGCAGCGACAATAAAATCCGCATGAACTGAGCTGCCGTTGGACAGCACAACCGATTTCCGATCAAATCCGATTCCCCGCATTCCTGACAGGACTCGAACGCCTTTGTTCTGTAGAGATTTCAACAGGTGCGACTGCCAATGCACCCGACTCGATACGTGCATGTATGCCGTTCGAAAACGCAGGCGCGATGAAAACAAAAAGCCGATATCATTGTTCCCGGTATGGGCAGTTGCACACCAGAGGCGGTGGATAAAATCAGGTACACCTACGCCACCACTGTAAACTGTCAGGCGTTGATAAGGTTCAAACGCCAATTGCGACACAAGTGCCTCGTCATTGCTGGCACAATCTGCTGTCATGCGAGAGAAGGCAGTCATCGCATCCGCAGTAAGTCCCCCGCCGCAAGCTTTGCTCCCCGGTGTTGTGTGCCGTTCCACAAGAATCACCCGGGCGCCGCTGTTTTGCAGTTCGAATGCAGCACTCAACCCCGCCGGACCGGCGCCAAGAATACAGACATCATATTTCATGAAAGTTTGAAAGGTTAGCCTACGCCCCGTCGCGGTTATTTACTACCACGCGAGTCGCAAACGGTCTTGATTTCCGCGGGTAACTGACAAAGCAATGCCGTCGCTGCTTCACAGCACGAATCAGGTATGTCAGATGCGCTTGTGCCAACATCGCACGCTTCAACGTAAGAAGCATTGGCGTATTTGCCGTTTACGGGATTGCTCCGCGCATCCAGAAATTCGCATCTGTTCTCTCCATCATCAGACACTCGCATTGGACAACAGTCTGGATCCGCATTTCTGGCACCCAAATCGGGGAAATGCCTGGGGGATATCTTTTTCGCATCAGCTTCTGCTTTGCTGTAGCTCCAGCAGTCAAAAGGCCCGTTTCCGTCGTTATCCTCACCGTCATTGCAGGAATCAAACGTATTTTCCTTACAGTTGGGATCCTCAAACCGATACTGCTGTAAACAAACAACATTCTTGGTCGTGGCAGTGGCTGCAGCAGCCAATGCGAGATCTGTCAAAGAAACCTTGTACGGGCAGTCCTTCTTACATGTGGTGCCAGCCTCACAACCGGCACAGTCTTCATCCAATCCATCAATGGCACCATCCCGGTCATTGTCGAGGCCATCCTTACACGCTTCAGAGTTGTCTTCGCCTGGGTTTTCACAGTAAAACCAGCCAAACTGTTTGTGCAGGTAATCGTCCCTGAGGTCGGCGTCCATGGCATCGCAATTAATGGGCGCGGGGAGCTTTTTAACGGTACAGGAGCGAACCCAGTATTTTGCGCTTTCATTCTGAAAGGACTTCGTGTCTTCAGTCACTTCGCCGTCATCTTCCCATTCATCCTGTTTGCCGTTATCGTTAATATCGGGGCACTTGGGCGGAGAGCTGTAATCTTCCTTGTCGTAATAATAATCAAATACAACATTACATCCTGCTGTTTCAGTGGCTGGATCCCAACTCAAACGCTTGGCATAGCAGGTACCACCAATATTCTCAGCAATCAAACCTGCAATTTCCTTCATCGCGGGAGACCAGTCGTCGTGGCAAATGGAATATACGTACCCCATATTGGCATACCGCTGGGCCATATCCACGTAACGCATGCCGGGATAGGCAGCCGTTACTGCTTCGTCACCTTCAAAACGCTGGCAGGCGTATTCGAAATAGTTCTGATCAACCCCTGTCGAAGTGGTGCGAACCACCTTATCCGGCTCGTCCATGGTTCCCTCGCCGTTTACATTGGGTCTCATTTTTGCACACCCCCCCAGATCCTTACCCAATCCTTCACAGGCTGTCGGCACATTGTTCTCTTCATCGTAAGGCACACCAACGATAGCGGCGAACACAACACCAGCCATGCTGCCGGTGCCGGCTTCCTTGGCTTCGTCGAATCTATCCTTCAGTTCACTAATATCGAAAAGCAAATCGGAGTGAAGACCGCATGCCAGGTTCGCATCAACGTTGGTCAGTTCCTTCAAGTCATGCCATTTGTTGGATTTAAGAGAACAATCCTCTTCGTCGGAAACAATCAGAATAGTGGTCAAAGAGCGCGAACGGAGAAAATCACTTTTGCCCACATCGGTAATGGTGTTCTCCAAACCTTTTGCTGCCGCCACCAATTGCTGCTCGTAGTTGCAGCCGTCTATACCCACCTGGGCCAGACACGCCACCGCGAGCGCTTTATCGTCACGATCTTCATCGATAAACTGTGCGTTGCGGTCATCCGGAGATGCTGGGCAGTCCACGCCTTCACCATTGCCATTGGGATCCATACACTTACCCACGCCAGCGTCGTTCAGATTTTCGCAGGTCCACCCCGCAGGACACTGTGTGGCTTCCTCGCCGCAGTCAATCACGCCCTCACGAATATTAACACTTGTTGCGCCAGAAACGTAGTCAGTCCGAAACTCACCGTCATCCCCCATGCCGACGCATTTCACCTGAGGATTATCAAATTTTCCATCTTTGTCGTCATATTCCTTGCCATCATACTGTACGCCCATATCACTGGTGGTAATGGCAATCCGGATATTTGAATTGGCATCGAACTCCCAGCCGGGAATCGGATTTACCAGAGAATTGACCAACGGGAAGAAGGATGTGGCCAGAATCTCCTGTTCCTGAGACATGGATGCGGAATTGTCGACCACCACCAAAATATCCACACCGTCGTAAGCTGAGACACCGGGGTCACTTTTCTTCAATTCGGTGGGAACCGGGCACACAGGAGCAGGCTCCCTATCCATACAACCAATGGAAAGCACTGCACCGATGGCCAGTAATCCAGACAGTAAAAGCAACGTTTTCTTCATAATTTCCCCTCCCTTATGGAGACTAGTATTAGCGAATTCAGGTGCGGATATTAGCGTCAACTGTCGTATAAAGCAACCATTACAGTCACATTACAACGTTTTTTTTTCAGTTGTGTTTCTCCCCGCCTGGAACGCCAGAAAAAAATTTCAAATCTACCAAGCCAAAGGCTTATGTTGCACAGTCGATGCCAACTTGTGAAATCCATACCTGAGCTCAAAAGTGCATAATTTTAAGCACTTATACTTGACATTGGTAGCGAAGGGCAAGGGCGACGCAATTAGTGCCAATCTTGTTGTCACCCAGACAGACAACATAGTTTTCACCCAGAATGCGTGTCTGGATTAATCTGCATTGCAAAGAAATCTATCTATTATTTCTTTTTAATATATTTGACATGTGGCCCAACCATTGATAGCCATCTTTTCTCAAGCAGGCACAGCCCAAAAGGCAGGTGCACCAATCCCTGGAGAAAGGTTCACTTATGGAATTTAAAGGCGTTTTTACTGCACTGATTACACCGTTCAAGTCGGATGGTTCGCTCGACGAGGAAACCTACGCGACACTGGTTGAACGCCAAATTAAAAGTGGCATCGCCGGAATTGTTCCGTGCGGCACAACTGGTGAAAGCCCCACACTCAGTCTGGACGAACACGAGCACGTGATTGATGTGGCAGTGGAACTGGCGAGAGGCAAATGCACAGTCATTGCAGGCGCCGGCTCCAATTGCACCGCTGAGGCCACACGTCTGTCCATTCATGCACAGGAAGCTGGCGCAGATGCAATTCTTTCGGTAAATCCGTATTACAACAAACCTTCTCAATTGGGGTTGTATCGTCATTTTAAAACAATTGCTGATGCAGTAAAAATCCCGGTCGTTCTTTACAATATTGCGGGCAGAACCGGCGTCAATCTGGAAACGGACACGCTGCTGCAACTGGAGAAAGACTGCAGTAATATCATTGCAGTGAAGGAAGCCTCAGGCAGCATACAGCAAATGAAAGATGTCATCCATCGCACCTCCAACGGATTTTCTGTGCTTTCCGGTGATGACAGCATGGCCCTTGAGCTCATAAGGGCTGGCGGAAATGGCGTCATCTCAGTTGCATCCAATCTGCTCCCCGAAAAAATGTCCAGGCTGGTACAACTTGCACTGGAAGGCGATTTCGATGCTGCTGAAGCCCATAACGCGGAACTGAAAGCGCTGTACGAGGTTCTTTTTGTTGAAACAAATCCCATACCCGTAAAAACCGCAATGGCGATGATGGGGCTGTGCGAAGAGGTATTCCGACTACCATTGTGTGAATTGTCAACCGATAACAACCGAAGCCGACTTTCCGAAGTGCTCAAAACCCTCAAACTGCTTTGACGCAGTCTGGGGGGGAATGCGCGCGTGCAACGAAATCTTATTCATTTTTCTGATTGTCCTGAGACCGCGCGGCATGTGTCTTCGTCCACCGTCGTTCTCGTCGCCGTTATTTTTGCATCGACACTCTGGGCAGGGTTGGTCTGGGCCGGAAATCCTGCGGAACCGTTAGCCCTGGCTGAGGCAGCCCATTCCATTCGTTATGAAGATATTCGCGACATGATAATTGGGCTTCTGGGAGGGTTGGGTATTTTTCTTCTGGGGATGGAGTTCTCCGAACAGGGGCTGAAGCACGCTGCGGGCGACAAAATGAAGGCTGTATTGTCGACCCTGACATCCAATCGCATCATGGCCCTGCTGATGGGCGTCGCCGCAACCTTGCTCCTTCAAAGCTCAAGCGCATCGACGGTGATGCTGGTGGGATTTGTCGAAGCCACCGCCATGAATCTCACACAGGCGATGGGGGTCATCCTCGGCGCCAAAATCGGAACAACCATCACAGCACAGATTATCGCATTTAACCTTGCACAATATGCGTTGCTGCTGGTGGCGGCTGGGGTTTTGCTGAGAACGACAGGGAAAAACAAACGTACTCAAAAAATTGGCGAAATCGTTCTTGGCTTCGGAATGATTTTTTTTGGACTGGGCGTCATGAGCGATTCCATGCGCCCACTTCGCGGTGTTCCGGAATTCGCTGAGATGCTGATTCACCTCGACAACACCCCGTTACTTGGCATTCTGCTGGCGACCGCGTTCACGGCAATTGTCCAGTCAAGCGCCGCCACCATTGGACTCGCCATTGCACTGTGCGCAGGGGACGTGCTCTCACTCCAGTCGGCGCTCCCCATCGCATGGGGCGCTCACATCGGCACTTGCGCGACTGCCCTTCTCGCATCCATCGGGGCCGGTCGTGCCGGAAAACAGGTGGCCGTGGCACATCTGCTGCTCAGCATTCTGGGTGTAATAATTGCCTATCCGTTCCTGCCACAGTTAGTGTTTGCGGCCAAATCATTAACAGAGGTGATGGGCTCTGATTCCGAGGCGCGGGCACTGGCAAACGGTCATATGCTTTTTACAGTCACCACTGGCCTCCTATTGCTGCCATTTATTCACCCCATACAAAAGCTTGCAGAAAAGCTGATGCCGCAAAAGCCCGAGTCCGCGGCGTTTCGTCCGATATATCTCAATGACCGATCCCACAGTATTCCAGTGGTTGCCCTTGATATGGCACATCGCGAAATCATGCGTTTAATAACCGTTGTCCGTGCAATGCTGGAGGACGTGATGCCGCTGCTGGAAACGCCCTCCCCCGAGGCCGTGGCGAGAATGGACAAAGAAGACGATAAGGTCGATATTCTTGAAAAGGCGATTCGGCCATATCTTGCCAAAGTCGCGCAGGGCGATGTCTCCCATGCCGTGATTTCGAAAGAACACGCATTTATCGACCTGGTTCAGGATTTGGAAGGCATTGGTGACATAATTACACGCGAACTGGCACGGTCGTCACAGAAACTCGAAAGACATAACGTGGCGTTCAGTCCCGAAGGGCTGCAGGAACTGAGAAACTATCATCAGTTGCTGATGCAAAAGTTCGATCGGGTAGCCGAAGCGGTACGTCTTCAGGATTGTGCAATGGCCAAAGACGTTCTGGCAGATATTGCGTCGCATCAGGAACTGGAACGGGCCTTGAAGCACAACCATCTCGAACGCCTGAATACGGCTCAGAAAATGACTGTGGAAACCAGTGCCTATCACCTGGCGACATTGAACAACATGCGCGCCATTCGCGAACGACTGGACAACATGGCCAGAACAATAGTAGTCGAACTGGAATAGAATCGGACTGTCCCCCCAATGGCTGGTCAGACTATCTCATTGATATGCATCACCTGTCCGCAATAATAACACCGGACTCGCTGGTCACCGGCTTTCATCATGCGGGGCGACACGGATTCCAGATGCTCCGGTCGCGAGATGCACCCTTTGTTCGCGCACATCATTCCAGGCACATCACAAACCTTATCGGGCAGGCGCAGCCGGTATTTGCCGGTAACCTGACCGTTCTCAATGATATTCACCGTGCAGCCGGGCGACACTGACGCGACAATTTTCATTTCGTGCTCTGTCAGCCGCCGGTCTTCAATCATCAGCATCCCTTTAAAATCCTGTGGCCGACTCGCGGGCTTCACAGTTGCCGCCCGATATATGTCTCTGCGCTCCCTCACCCGCAACACCTGAGTCAGGATTTCCTCCATGTAGGGGGCCATATGATCAACGACAACACCGTTATTGCGAATGGGGCGAATGGATACGTTTTCACGAATGGGCTTTTTCCGAATCGGCAGTTCTTCAATAAAGTCCTCA
>JAFGWT010000135.1 GCA_016937015.1 Deltaproteobacteria bacterium
CCAGCAGCTTGCGCTTTGCCGCTGCGAAAATGCCACCGCGGGCTTCGGTTTTCATTTTAATATTTGACGACATGGACACCATGGCGCCGCTTTCAGCGACAACGGACTCCCCTGGCGCCAGAGTGTAATCAATGATTGCAAAGTCAGGTGAACTTTTAATTTCGTATGGCATCTGGCACTCCTTTACTTGTTTCTCGGGGGCAGCTTACCGCCAACCAGAGATCCGAATTCCGCCGGATTTCGGGATTGAATGAACAGTTTTCCTTTTCCGTGGAAGCGGCACACCAGCCCTTCGGATGAAAAGAAAGTGGAAAACCAGGACCCCACGCGCTTGATGTCAAACTGCAGGGTGGGCTCAAAGGCCACAATATGCCCGGTGTCCACAATAAAGCTGCCATCGACTTCGATTTCCTTAATCGCACCGAATGCGTTGAGGGTCAGCGGACCATTGCCAAACGCACGAATCCAGAACATTCTGCCCTCGCCAAAGAAGCTTTTAAATCCGCCCCATTTGGTTTCGATTTCCACACCGGTACCACTGGCCAGATATGACTGCTGCTGAATGATGAGATCACTGCCCTGCAAATTGTACAGCAGGATATCCCCAGGCAGACTGGGCGCAAACGTCACTTCACCTGGCCCGCTGTCGGCATGGAACGTGTTTCGGAAAAATGATTCACCCAAAAACAGGGAGCGCCCAAGTCCTTTTAAAAAGCCGCCAACGCCCTTGCCCTGCGTCGCGGAGGTTTCCATGCGAATATGAGCGTCCTGGGTCACCATGGCGCCACTTTCGGCCATGACGGCATCGCCCTGTTCCAATTTTGCAATTGCCAGCGCGTAGGCTGGTCCAAACTCGATGTTAAACTGCATGTGCGACTCCTTTACGCCGGTAATCTGGGGGTAATCCACCCAACCATGGCACTAAGATTTCTGGATTGAATAAAGAGCTTGCCGTTGCCGTGGAACTGACAAACCAGCCCCTCACCGGACATCAGAGTGGATTTCAACCCGCCAGCCCCCTTGATTTTGTAGTCCAGGGTGTCATCGAACGCCACGATGTGGCCCGTGTCGACAATGTAAGACCCCTGCACATCGATCTGATGGATGGCCCCATAGCAGTTCACCCACAAATCCCCGGTACCGGAGCACTTCAGCCAGAATGCGCCTTCTCCCGAAAACAGGCTTTTCAAACCGCCAAATTTGGTTTTTACGGCAATATCACCGGCTGACGCCAGATAGCTGGAGGCCTGGACAATAAGCGATTTGTTGCCGTCCAGCTGGTAGTGTACGATGTCTCCGGACAGCGCGGGGGCGATCATCAGCTGACCGGGCTGTCCCTGCGGCGGCGTGTAGGTATTGACAAAAAAACTTTCGCCTCCCAAAAATTTTCGAACCAGCGCCATCATGAAATTAACCAGTTTGCCGAAGAACCCCATCTTGTTTCCGCCAATAGATGTTTTGATCTCCAGCCCGTCGCTCATGCCAACCATTGAGCCAGCCTCCACGGTGACACTTTCACCGGGGGCCAAATCGATGGTGGACATGGCATATGCCGGTCCGAATTCGATATTTTGCTGCATAAATAACCTCCATGACTGCATGCAAACGCGGTAAATCCGCGTATGAATCCAAAGTCTTTTTCGAAATCGGCAAAAGTGTAGCACACGAATTTGGGCGGGAAACAAAAAAGTTGATATTTCACAACAGCCGAAATAAAAATAATTTCAATAACTTTGTAACACGCCCAAGACGATTCACCCATTGAATGGGTTGCGGGAACCAGGATGAAAATGCAGTCCGAACAATACCAGGGTTCCCATTTTGGCGCAGAGTGGGATTGTTCACTATGAAAACCGCGGCGGAACGCACCGAACTCATTGAACAACTGCACCGCAAATATGCCGGTGTCATTTATGATTTGTGTGTGCGCATATTAAGGGATCCGGTGGAAGCAGAGGATGCTGTACAGGAAACGTTTATTAACGCCTTTAAGGCAATGGATTCCTTCTCATATGGTGAATCCCATCTGCCCTGGCTTTACCGGATTGGAACCAACGCCTGTCTGAAGATGCTTCGGACTAAAAAAAGAAAGGGGGCCACTCCCATGGAAAATGTGGAAACTGCCACCCGTGATGTCGCTTTTGACGATCCGGCAAACGGTATGTCCGTGCGTGCAGAGCTCGAATTGCTGCAACAGAAACTGGATGAACGAAATATGGAAATAGTGGTTTCTCATTACCTGCTCGGCATGAACCAGCAGGAAGTGGCCGACTCGCTCGGGATTTCACGTCGAGCGGTTGTAAAGCGACTGACCCGTCTAAAAAAAGAATTGCCTCATGACATAGTGTCAAACGGGCAAAGCGCTGCGGAGTTCTCAAATGACTGAATGCCCGTCACATCTCATGCTGGCGCAATACCATTGCGACGAATTGGATGGCGAGACACGCCAGAAAATCGCTGGGCATCTTCACGATTGTGACCGCTGCACCTCGTCTCTTTCAACCCTGCGGCAAAACGCTGCGACATATGAATTGAATATCTCGACCCATGCCGGCGCACTTCGGGAGTCGCTTGCAGCGGAAACACCGCACAATGCCGAAGTGCTTTCGTTTCCCGCGCGCCGAAAAACAATGATTGCGGTTGGTTTTGCGGCGGCGGCCGCGATTATGGTACTGTCGGGTATTGTTTTCTGGCAACCGAAAAGTGAGACGCCATCGGACATCTCCTTTAAAGGGGCGTTCTCGTTTACGGCAGTGGTCAAAAGAGACAATAGGCAGTTTAACATCAGCATGGCCCCCGAGCTTCAGGCGCCCGAGCTTCAGGAAAACGATGCGATTCGGTTTATGATTCAGACCGGGCACCGGGGATTTGTTTACATTTTCAATGTGGACCACAAGGGCGCCATCACATCCCTTTATCCGTTTGATGACGCCGGTCGCAGTATGCCTGCACTCTCCCTGCAGCGCCCAGGCGCGCACACGCTGGACGGCAGCATTGTTCTCGACAACTCAAAGGGGCGCGAGTATTTTGTTGCGATTTTTTCAGAATCACCGTTCGACACCGGCGTAATTAACGCACCGTTGGCAAAAGCACTGATTTCAGACAACAAAGAGAACGGAGACACACAGGCGTCCACGACAGACAGATTACCCGGCGCATTAAAGGACGCTGTTGTACGTGTGATAGCCTTTACTAAAAAATGAACCGTTCAATTGTCCCAAATGTCGTTCTCGCAATGGTGGTTTTCCTTTCAGCCGGCAGTGCCCTGGCGACAACCAGCCGATTTGCCCTCATTGTGGGCAACAACCGTGGCGGTGAAGACGAAGACACCCTAAGGTATGCCACTCGCGATGCGCGGAAGATTTACAATCTGCTTACCCAGCTGGGTCGATTTAAAAAAGAAAACACGTTTCTGCAGCTGGACGGAACCGCGAAATCATTTTGGCAGAATCTCGATACCCTCGAAAAAAAAGCCGCGCGCGCACAGGCTGCGGGGAACGACACCATGCTGCTGATTTACTATTCCGGTCACGCACGCAGCGACGCGCTGGAGCTGGGCGACACAGAGGTGGCGTTCAGGGATTTGCGACATTTTCTGGAACGGTCAAAAATGCAGGTTCGGTTGGCTTTTGTGGATTCCTGTCACAGTGGTCAGCTCATCGCCGCCAAAGGCGCCAAAAAAGGATTAACGTACCGCATTGATGTTAACGATGAGATCTCATCGGCAGGGTACGCCATTATTACATCCAGTGCCCGCAACGAACTGAGTCAGGAGTCGCGGGAACTGCGGGGCGCATTCTTCACCCATCATCTCGCGTCGGCACTTCGCGGCAACGGGGATTCATCAAAGGACGGCAAAGTCACACTTCAGGAGGCGTACGAATATGCCTACCAAAAAACCCTTTCCCAAACCGCAGGCAGCGCCGGCGTCAGCCAGCACCCCATGTACCATTTTCAACTGAAGGGGCGTGGCGACATAGTGCTCACGCACACGCGCAGGTCCGGCTCCGCCGTGGAGATTCCGTTTATCGAACCCGGACGAATCATGCTTCTCGATGGCATGGGAGAAGAGGTGCTGGCCGAGGCGGCATCAAGCCCAGGTGAAAGCGTGCGTTTCAACGTGCCGCCAGGGCCTTACACAGTGTACATTGTAAAAAAAAGCGGCGCCGTTCGCATCGCGGAAGCGGATGTCCCCCCTCATCAGACGACCATGCTGGGGCCGGATGACTTCACCACAACCACCCTCGTCCATGCCGTCGCCAAAGGCGGACTCTTCAAAACGCCCGAATACAAATGGATTCATAAAATTGGCATTTTTGCGCTGAAGCAAAGCGCGCCCCTTGACGGCATCTCCTCCCCCTGGGGCGCCGGATTGCACTATCGGCTCCAGCACGAAAGTGGCATTCAGCCCAGTGCGCAGATTTTTACAACCAGTGGCGCCCACAGGGAGAGTGGTCGTGCATATTACGACGTTGGCATGGCGCTGGGAATCGGCTACGTTTTTCAGATGGATTTTTTGTTGATGCATATGTCGGTTGCTCTGGGGTACACGCATATGTTTCAGGACGAAGCCCCCACCACGAATCTCCTCAATGAGCGCCCCCATACCTCCGCATTTTCCGCAACCGGAAATATGGGATTCGAATTTCCCATTTCAATGATTTATCTGTTTGCGGATGTGGGCGCCGGCGGACGCATTTTTCAGGTGGTCAATCGCGGCTGGGTGCCCCGGTTCGAATTTCAGGGCATGGCGGGCGCGGGTTTCACGTGGGGGGCCAAATGGATA
>JAFGWT010000136.1 GCA_016937015.1 Deltaproteobacteria bacterium
CGAGGGCATGACGCTGGGCACAATCACAGGGCGGTGGCCACTGCTCATTTATCGACAGTCTCCTTTGCGGGTATGACGTCCTCTAAAAGTTACTGAACTCGATCTCTGAGAGAGATCCAGACCCCGTATAGGGGTCAGGTGCTTACAGTTGACATATGGAAAGAGAAATACCTGACCCCTGTTCTGTTTGATACCGCGTCTATTACACCATTCATTGCGGCAGAGTGGTGCTGCTGCTCAAAGGCGGCGACAAATCCACTCAAAAGGCAGACATAAAACTTGCCAGGCAGTTATTGACGGAATTGGAGAATCAACCATGAGCGTTGAAATAAAATCATTTGATATAGCTGAACATCTAGAAACCGATGAAGATATTCAGATGTTTTTACAGGAAGCGGCGGCAACCGGCGATAAGTCGGATTTTATTCACGCCCTGAATATTGCGGCCAGAGCAAGGGGAATGACCGAAGTGGCCAAACAGGCAGGCGTCACCCGTGCCAGTTTGTACAAGTCGTTGTCCTCAGACGGTAATCCAAAATTTGATACGATAAACAAAATCGTTCACGGGATGGGCTGCAAAATCACCATTGAACGCCCGTCCACCACGGCCCAGTAGAATCCACGCATTCTTCTGCAGCTTCCGTCTATTGCTCGGCGGTTCACTTTTAGTCATTTCGGATACTTTTTACACAGGGAGTATCGTATATTGACCGGCGGAATATCACTTTAAATCGGGGCATTGCGACCCATGGCGCTGGAGAGGATTGGCGTATGAAAATACGTTTTGTTGCAACTGTTTTTGTCGGTTTAATACTACTGCTTTCCTGCGGGAGAATCGATAAAAGCAAACCGGCGTCGGAATCTTCGAATACAGACACCGTTAAGACTGATCCCAAACCGTTGGCGCAAAATATGGGTGTGCGTCAAAAGCCTCTGCCGAAAAAGAAAAGCGAAACAGTTTCCACGCTCGAGGCAGGTGCAATCAATATAACGAAGGCGCAAATTTTGTCGTATCAAAACCTGCTGCGCAGTGGGCGTCGGCAGGTTCAATCGAAAAAGTACGATGCCGGAATTGCGTTTTACGAAAAGGGACTTGCCATCAGACCTGGCGACCCGACGATGCTCATTGAACTGGGATATGCCGCATTTTTAGAAGGGGATTTGGAACGGGCAACGACAGCAACGGAGCTGGGGCTACTGGGCGCCGGAAATAACACTGTCAAAGGGGCAGCCCTTTACAATCTTGGTCGCATCGCTGAACAGCAGGGCGACAAAGACATGGCGGCACAGAAATATCGGGAATCATTGGCGGTGCGTCCCAATAATGCAGTGGAAAAGCGTCTGGTATCCCTGACGGCAGTGGCCGAAACCGATACGGCACCTGTGTATGTTGTGCCGGAATTTCGACCTTTTAAAGGTCCGTTAGCCAGTCTCGCCGGGGTGTGCGACGCGTTGCTTGGGGACATTTCAGAAAACTACCGTGTGGACCGAATTGGTTGCGAGGGGAACAACCCCGGCATCGTAAGGGACAACTGTGCCAATCGAAAAGGTTGCGAGGGGAACAACGCCGACATCGTAAGGGACAACCGTGCCAATCGAAAAGGTTGCGCGGTGAACAACGCCGACATCGTCGAAATCAACGAAGGGTCGCTAAGGCGTGGGATACTTTTGCCCATATGGCAAAGTGAAGATGGAAAACACGATGCGCTGAAAGAGCATCAGATGGTCAGGTATTTTCTGGTGGTGGAGACAGACAGGGGATACTTCTGGACCGACGAGGAAGTGTCTCATGTATGGAATCCGGATGACAGTGAGATAGCTGAGCTTATTGACATATCTCTGTCCGTGGAGAATGTCGTTCCCGGAAGTCCCCCGGAGGTTTTGGTTAAAACGAAGCATTCCCGCAGAAATCTGGATTTCGGGAAGTTCGAGGTATCGTATGAGATCAACGAGTGGGTGCTTGTTTGCGGGATACATGACAATGAATGGCGATGCATTACCAAAATCCCTACCGCCATGTTGTACGAAGTTAAGGAATTGCCGCTGAAACTGGGTTACTTCGTAGAGCCTGTTGAAGATCACACGCCCAATCTTCCTATACACGACAGCTATGATTTTGATGTATCGTTTGACGGCAATGGGAATTACACCCTCGCTGAGCGCACCCCACCTATGGGCGACCCTGCCCCAAAAAAGGGCATCCGCGCCGGCACTTTTTTAATTTCCCCGCCTTAGTGCAACACGCGAAAGGTCACGCGGGGGTCTGGATGCGCTGTCATGGTGCGCTGCCGAAGCGGTTCGATATGCATCGCGGAACAATTTTAACTTTTTCCTGAATGCCCGCGCGGCGGCTGGTCATGAGTTGTGCCAGATGGGGACAGGTGTTCGTTGAGGCGGGAAATAGGTGTTCGTTGAGGCGGGAAAAAAGCAATGCCCCCGGATGTTGTCTCTTAAAACGAGCAACCGAAAAACAAATTGTTGGCTCTCAGGAGGAACTTTATAGGTGCATGACTGTCACAGCAGAAGTATGCGCGACGAAATCAGCAAAAATGCATTAATGACCCCACCTCGCTGGAAGGCGTTGTTCGTGGCAACCCTTCGGTCATTTGTGCTGTTTATCATCCTGGATATTGCCATGGAATTTCTGATATCATCCGTTTTTTCAGTTCGCATAAAGGAAATACTGCCGCGAACGGATTTTGGTACATCCTTTTTGATAACCTATTATGGATTGATTTTTGTTGCGCTGCTGATGATTCTGATGGTGTTTGCGATATGTAGACCTTTGTTTCGCTCCCATCTGACTGCCATCTTCAGTGTGGGGCTGGCCATGTATCTGTTCGCCACTCTGATGCTGCTGCAACTGGTCAATCTGGGCTTCCTGCCGTTGTCGATGTTCACGTTGATGGGCATTGCAAATACTATTGAATTGCCTTTGGTACTCTGGATGGGAGCGGATACATACGTGCGGCGCACTCGCCACTGAATTCCCCACATCCTCAACCTGCCCGACATCTGCTCGCCAGATCAGACTCTATCCAAGCAGCGGATGGTCGTGACGATAGTTGGCCAACTGGGTAAAGCCTACCGGGTAAAAAGCCAAACCGATATTGTTCTCAATGCCCCCTTGGCTCACTCGATGGGCACGGTGGGACAGAAGTCTTCACAGCGGTCCGTGTCTTCATCGCTTTCCTGGTTGTTGTCCTCTATGCATGTCAAATACATATCATCTTCAAGTCGTTCGATGAGCGCAAATACATCGCACTGCGGCAGCGCAGTGTTGCCCGCAACGCTGATGTCTTCGGTCACGGTTGTCAATCCGTCAAGGCCTAGCGATGTAAGTGAAGGATTATTAAAAATGCTTAATGTCTTCAATTCAGTGACATGCGACAGCGCAGCCAGCGATGTCAATGCGGTGACTTCTCTAACGCGGAGCGCCGAGACAGAATGCAGATTTTCAAGGCCGTCTAAATCGGTGAGCACTGGCACTTTGTTAATAATCAGTGGGCCTCCTACGGATTCAAGTGTGCTGAGGCCTTCCAGCGTTGTCAGAAATTGAGCACTGTGTCCCGAATTGTCGCCAATAGTCAAATTCGATGCCACCGACAGGAGGTTGGGCAGGTACACCGATTCGAGGGTTTGCGGGATAATTTGGAGGCTGCCGTTAATGCAGGTGTGAGGTGACAGCACAGCGATATCCGCTTCGTTTTCCACCACCATGTCGCCAGCGATACAGCCATCACTGTTGAGACTAAGCTCTGTGGTACAGGCAGCGGGGCATTCGTCCGCCAGATTGGCGAAGGTAACAAATTTCTTCGGAGCGACGATGCGTGATTTTAGCTCGCAGACCTGACATCTTGGCAACATGGGGTTTTCGACAATATTGACACTACATCCATCCAGTGTGACTTTTTCAAGGGCGCCAATGTCATATAATGATGAGTTGCCCAATAGCTGTATCCCGTCTGTCACCATTTTCAGACCATTCAGTCCAATCAGGGATTCCAGGATATCGTTGTCGGACACGCTGATGTAACTCAGAGTTTCCAGTTGCGACAGCGCAGAGATATTTTTGAGGTTGGCGTTGGATTTGATATATATTTCGTTCACGTTTTTTAAGGATTCAAGTCCCGCCAGACTTTCGAGTCCATCGTTGAGATGGATATCTATCTGGCCTGTAACGGTTTCCAGGGATGACAGTCCGTTCAGGTCATGAACTGCAGTGAGGTTTGAAATGGAAAGACGACCGTCAATCCGCTTCAGCCGGGGTAAATTGATGAGCGTCACGTTTTCGCCGTTGCCGTTGATAGACACATCGCCAATGATACATGACCAGGATTGCATGGATTCGGCGTCTTCAGAAGACGGATTATAAAATACCGTCCCAATGTAACACGCATCAGAATCTGACGCCGATTCGGTGTCACCGGACGATGTGTCGTGCATCGTTTCGGTTGCGGTATCCACCTGTCCGTGAACAGTCGCTGTATCCATGATCGTTTCGGTGTCAGAGATTGCGGTGTCGTTCTCTTTGGGGTCGATTGTGGATGCCGTGGCGGATTCGGAGTCCACATTCGACGAGTCCCATTGGTTTTCAGCGCTGACGGAATTCGAGTCTGTTTTGCTACTCGAGTCTGATGAATTATCAGGCGCAGTTGCAGAATCTGCATAGCGGTCGGCATCAGTCGTGACCTTTTTGGAATGTTGGCAGGCAACCGGAAATACCTGCAGCACACATAGAAGCATCCAGGGTTTCAATGTGTATTTTTTTAAAGTTGTAAAATGCAATGCGCAACCTCTGGTGGGAACGGAAATGTTTGTTCGCCATTGTATCTAATGCTGATGTTGTAGGCAACTGGAATACAGGGACGAGCTAATTGCGCAGTACGTTTTTTCGTTTAAGCCAGTTTGAGCCTGCGTTGGTGCGGAAGCAACGTCATTGCGAGCTGTCCGTTGAATCGTGAGGGCAGGGCGGCGTCCAGGGGGGAAGGGCAAAAATGTTCTGGGAAAAGTGTCGATGGTCAGTCAGGGACATGGGCACTCAGGCTGATATGCAGAGGGCGCTCATTTGTTCCGGTCATTTTCCGTCTGCGAATACAGCGCCGAAATCGGCATCGAACGCCGCGCCGTCGAAAGGCACCACGATGATCTTGCTGCCATGGTTGGAGTTTGCCGGTATCTGGTTGTCCTTGTCCACGTCAGCCACGGCCCAGGTGATATGGGTGGGGTGACCGTTTTCCAATACCACGCCCGGGCGCTCCATTTTGTACCACTGGTTGCAGGTGCCGTCTTCAAAGCAGAAGATTCGCTCCCATTCCCGGGGAGACCAGCCGTAGCCGTTGTCCCGCCAGTCGTTGATGCCGTCTTTGGAATACACGTGCCAACCCACCCGGTCTCCGGAACCTGAGTAGATAATATGGTAGACCCCGCCGCTGTACCAGATGTGGGGATCTTCCTCCCAGTCGAACGTGGGATTGTTCACGTTTGGAATTGAGTCCCGCCTCGGGTAGATGGATTTGTTATCGCGGGTGGGATAGGCAGTCGTGGGCGTCTGCTGCACGTAGTTTCCGCACAGGGTGTCAGAAATTGCGATGTACCCATTGCGCTGCGCGATCTGGTACCTGCCGTCGTGACGCTGAACGAGACTGACATTGGACTGGTAGAGCCCGAGCCCGGGTTCGCAGCTCGTCCACGGGCCGTCGAGGGAGCTTGAGTGGTAGATAGTAAAGGGACGGGTTTCGCTCACCACGATGGCGTAGCTTCCGTCCTGGAGCTCCAGGGCGCTGACGTTGTGCCCCTTGTGGGGCTGGGAGCCGGCGTCGTTCCATATGTAGTCCACGCGTTCGTAGGGCCCCAGCACCCCCTGCGAACTGATTGCGTGGTATGCGTCGGAGCTCAGCCAGCCCGGATTGAACGAGTTGGTGGTTGCGTTCCAGGTACTCATGAACATGTGGTACTTGCCGTCCTCTGCTTTGATGATTTGAGCGTCCCAGTAGTAGTACTCGGGCCCGATTCCCGCGCCGCGGGAGCTTTCGATGCCGTTGCAGAGGTCACGGGGCAGCACGCCGTCAACGCCCCAGGTTTCGGAGCTCAGCGAATCGCACGTGATCGGTCTCGGTTTGAGGTAGTCCATGAAGGGTCTGGGGTCCTGGGGAATGATTTCGCTCCCTGTATCCGAGCCGGTATCTGACTCGGTATCGGTATCCGAATCCGAATCGGTATCTGTGTCAGTATCGGTATCTGTGTCAGTATCGGTGTCTGTGTCCGTATCCGTATCGGCGTCAGTTGTGCCGCCATCACAGCAGATAGGGGTTTCTTCAGGACATGTATAATCCGGCAGATAAGTGCCATTCGATTCCCGGCATTGTCCCTGGGCCACGCAAGTGCCAGGACAATCCGTGTCTGAATCCGAATCCGAATCGGTATCTGTGTCGGTATCGGTATCCGTATCGGCATCACTGTCCGAATCGGAATCCGTGTCACTGTCAGAATCCGTATCAGAATCCGTATCCGAATCAGAATCTGAATCAGAATCAGAATCTGAATCAGAATCCGCATCTGAGTCCGTATCAGTATCGGAATCAGTGTCAGAATCAGTGTCAGAATCGCTATCCGAGTCCCCGCCTTCGCTTTCGGTATCGCTGTTTTTATTTGCCGATTCACCGCATGACGCGAGTGAGATACTCAAAATAAACGCGGCAATATAGAAAACAAATCTTCTCAACATTTCCATATCTATCTACCTTTCCTAAATGTAAAAATAGGGGCCTTATCTCTGTTTCCTGTCGTATAAAATCGAAAAGTGCTGACAATGCGCCTTCTTAGGTATGTGGGCAGCCGACATCAATAGCGGGGAGATTTTTCAAAAAAAAACTAAAAAAAAATACAGATTCCCTGAAGACCCACCCCCCAGATCGCCTCGCCACCCACGTGGATCACCCGGAAATGACAACCGTCTCTTTGCTGAAACTCTATCGGCTTCTAATTTTAATTGTGGCGAGATGCGCGTTTACCTGCAGCTGTAGTATTCACAAATGTTTTGAGTCAGGGTGACTGGTTGTCCGGTGGTGGCATCCAATTGTTCAGACTCAATCGAATATGTGTGCCCTGCCAGATAGTCAGCGCAGGTCATGGACGCCGTTGTTGATGCATTTACTCCTGCGACGCAGAATTCGGGCAATGATGCCGCAGCATTGCAAAACGCGGTGCAGATGTTGTCTATACATGGTTCCCATCCGCCTTCCACGCCGCACCACGGACGAATTTCAATGGTGAACTCCGGTGTTTCAATATCCTGACCACCCATTGTGTGCCCTATGAATCGAACAGTTGAATAAAGAATGTCCGGCATGGCTGCGGTAAAAAGCAAATTCTGGAGCAGGACATCACCACTGGTTGCCTCAGCATTGAGCTCAGCGGGAACGTCTTTGCCCTTTTCGGTAAGACTGTCTCTGTATGTTGTACTGTAAATGGCATCTGCTATGGTATGGGGCGGATTGTAACTGCAGTGAAAAGCGTCTCGCAAAAAGCCGGTTGTGGCTGAGGACAGCACTGTGGCGTATAGTAAATCAGAGGTTTGAGGGGCGACGTACTTGCTGTACTCGAAATATTCTGTCCCCCCAACAATTCCCATCCCAGGGATAGTTGTTTTCAACTCGTAGCCATCAATCATTATACCACTGGATGCTTTATCAGTATTGTCGCCAAGCATGTTTGTTGCCTGGAAAAAGTTTCCAGGGTCATCCGCTATCATTAAATTTACGCGCATATATGGCATCTCCGCGTCGCGAATGTCTGTGGTGCATTGCGGTGGAGTTGGCATCGCTTTCATGTGTTCGATGTAAAATGATATTGCCGACTCAGAATCAGCTTCAAGCGCCGATCCGGTTCGCGCGGAATCATTTTCTGAATCGGTGCCGGAAGTGTTGTCACATGTATTCAACCCAATTGCCACCAGAATTAAAAACAACATTGGTACGGATGGTTTCATTTTTATTCCTCCCCATGACGTGTGATATATCACCTGTATATTCCAAACATTTTTAGATTACATGTTTTGTGCAAAAACGCTGAGAAGACAAGATATTCTGCTTTGTACCTTTCACCGCTGGGCAGCTGTGTGCCGCAATTGCGATGTCGTTAACCTGTATTGCAGCAGAGCTTGAGATTGCACAGGAAAAAAGATACCCAGGAACCGTGCTCGTGAGGAGCCAGACGACAATTCGTGGCGTCCGCTGGATCGGCAAAGGCACTTGTGCATTGAGAGGTCTCGAACGGCCGGTTCAAGTGAGCTCAACGGCCCTTGCGGTTCGAAACGGCTGGTTTCGACGCTGCCTCTTAAGAAACACGCTGTATCATAAGACGAACAATAATATGTGAACCCCCGTGTTTCTTTTCAAAATATCCTGCCAAAGGCAGGTGAGAAACTCTTCACCACCGCGGGTTCAAAATGGGTTTTTACTAAAATGCTTGCAGCGCAATTAGCTCAATATGTTTCGTCGCAAAATAAGGCAGGGGCAGGAAGTTAAAGAGTTTGAGGGACGAATGCGCGATGATTTCGCCAGGACATTGGCTAGATATGAACTACGCCTTCCCCAAAGCTGCCAGTCTCGCCAGAGACGCAGCCAGTGTATCGAGCGCATCCATGTTTTTAAAAGATACACGAAGCTGATATTCTCCGGAATCGGTTTTTTCGAGGCAGTTGGAAAGTCCTGCCCTGAACTGCGCTGTCAGCTTGTCTGTTGCAGAGGCGGCTGATTTTGTATCCTCCGCTGCCGGCACCATTTCGTTTAAAAATGAAAACGCGGCGCTCAGCAGCTCTCCTCCGGCCTGTGCCACTTTCTGTTGATGGGCCAGTCGTTCCGCTGTCGCCAGCGTTTTGGCCTGTTGGCTTTCGTCCGCAGGCAAGTCTGCCTGGTTTCCCAATAACAGCTCCAGACGGCGCTTCAATTCCTCGATGCCGCTTTCGAGGGATACCGCGTCCACATCTGAATCCATATCAAGCGACGCCAGGGCCAGTTCCGCTTTGGCGGATAAAGTGCCCAGCAGATTTTCTTCGAGGGTTCCTTCGGTGACCAGCAGATAAACCTGAACCGGATTTTTTTGTCCCATCCGATGCGCCCGTGCAATACGTTGCTCCAGCACAGCAGGGTTCCATGGTAAATCAACATTGATGACAGTATTGGCAGCCTGAAGATTTAGTCCTGTGGACCCCGCGTTGGTGGTTAAAAACCCACGACAATCCGCGTTGTTTTGAAATTCGTTCACCAATGCCTGTCGTTTTTTTTGTGGCACGGAACCATCCAGCCGCACATACGCCATGCCCACTTTCTGAAACAACGGCTCGATTTGCGAAAGCATGGTGGTCCATTCCGAAAACAGCACGATTTTGCGATCCGCTTCCTGCGACAACTCCTCCAGCATTTCTTCGAGTCGTTTCAGTTTGCCGGAGTAACCAGGCGGTTCCCTGGTAATCAGAAAAGAGCTGTCCGCCACCATGCGACACGCGAGCAGCGATTTGCGCAAACGCAGTAAATCCATTTCAGTCAGGTAGTGCTTCTTCACAATCTGACTGATGATACTGAAGTGCCCCTTATGAATTTCGAGCTGTTCATCCGTCGCCGGAACGCGAACAATCTCCGTGGTGCGTATGGGCAAATCCTTGAGCACCATGGCACGGGTACGCCTAAGCAATACCGGTGCAAGCTTTTGCCGGAGTAAATCCAATGCCTCGTATCCGACCACTTTGCCATTTTCGTCCACCACCCGGTGCGTGTTAAAAAAGCGAAACGCCGGCCCCAGTATCCGGTCATCCACAAATTCCATCACCGAGAACAAATCGTCCAGTCTGTTTTCAAGAGGCGTGCCGGTGAGCACCAGCGCAAACTGAGATTTCAGCGATTTTACAATGCGTGTGGTTTTGGCTTCCCAGTTTTTGATGCGCTGCCCCTCATCGAGGATGATTAAATCCCACTTTGCCTTTTCGATTTCCGTAATGTCCTTAAGCGTCTGCTCGTAGTTGCAGACGGTGAAAAACGCATCGCCGTGGTACTGCGATGCACGTTCGACGGCACTGCCCATTACCAGCTGCACACTGCGCCCACAAAAACGATTCACTTCATTGCGCCATTGAGATTTTAAAGATGCCGGACAAATCACCAGCACGCGCCGGATGTTGCATTTCCGCGCCAATAGCTCGGCCACACCAATTCCCTGTATCGTTTTACCAAGTCCCATATCGTCGGCCAGTATGGCGCGTCCGGCCGAGGCGGCAAAAGCGATGCCATCCACCTGGTGTGGCAATAGCGTCACATTCAGCAGGTTTTCTCTCAAATGATGGCGAGCCGGATTGGCGCGCATTTCTGCGGTATCGGCGCGCAGTTTGGCCAGCATCATCTGATGTTCAATAAATTCAGCGGCATCCGGATATACCGTGACAGCGAGTTCCTGTTTGTCGAGCTGTTGCACCAGACGCAGCAGACCTGAATAATCAGATACAGGCGCATTGACAAAGCCGCGGCATCGCCTTTTCATTTCTGGCGTCATCTTATCTGGCGTCGCCAGGTAAATCGACGTCGTTTCCCCGAACTTTAAATAAACTGCAAATCCATCCCGGACATACGGAGTCTCGCGCACCTGTTTGCCGAAGCGCTTCATGACCGTCTGCTGAACTTTTATCAGATGCTTGCAGGTTCCCAGTGTGTTTTTTCTAAAATCCGGACAGGAACAGTAGGACGCCCCGCCGCGCGCCATATCTCGCAGCGCCACACGCCATGCCTTGCCTGAAGAGCTGTTGGTTACCAGATAGTCAGTCCAGATTTTTTCCTTATCCATTGACCTGATGCTGAGCGACTCTTCCGATGCGCGTTTTTCCCGGTCTGCCAGCGCCTTTTCAAGCAGTTCCGTTTCTGACAAGGCGCCTAAAATTGCCTCCGCAGGACGGATGGCCGAAAGGCCCAGGGTCATTTTCTCTTCCAGAATCAACGACAACGCGGCCCCCATGTGAACGCATTTTTCATTGCAATGACTGCAACTGAGTGCCAATCTTTGACGGACGCCGTCCGACAGCTGAATGGTGACGTTTCCATCCGGAAGTTTCAGTGTAAAACGCTTATGGGTCAGCTTGACCTGTGATTCAATCTCAATTTCATATTGCCCCCCGGCGGTTATCAGTCTGTCGCCATTTGCGCCGAGAAGTTTTTTCGCCTGCTCAAATGACAGGCGCGACAATTTATCTTTCAGGGTCAGTTGCGAAGATTTTGCTGTTTTGGGCATGGGTAGATTCTCGATTGCTGTCGGTCACTCGATATAAACATCGGTGACTATTGCTGTTGAATTCATCGCTATTTATCAGATTTTGCCCTGGATTGAATCCAAAATCTTATGCTGGACTGTCTCGTGACAAGTGGATTTCAGTGACCGTATTGCCCCTGACGACAGGCGGCCAGTTCTTCCCGGGTTGCTTCCCGGTATTGTCCCGGCGCCAAATCGCCCAGCTTGAAATTTCCAAATGAAATGCGTTTCAATCGAAGCACCTCGTGATGCAGCAGTTTGCACAATCTGCGGATTTCCCGGTTTTTGCCACCTCTAAGTTCAATGATAAGGCGGCTTTCCCGATTGCTGGTTTTGCTCGCCGTGACGTGGCTGGCAAAAAGATGTTCACCGTTATCGACAACACCCCTGGTAAACAGTGGCGCATCGGCCGAATCCACCCGACCGCGCACCGTCGCCACATAGGTTCTGGGTATTTGCCGGGACGGGTCGAGCAGCCGATTGGAGAGCTGCGTATCATTGGTGAACAGCAGCAATCCGGATGTATGGTAGTCCAGCCGTCCCACCGCGTGAAATCCCGGTAACTCGTTTTCGAAGAACGAATATACAGTGGGTCTGTTTTCCGGGTCAGTCCGGGTGGTCATTACGCAGCGGGGTTTATGAAATAAAATGACCCGGACGGATTTTTTGGTCACGGTGGCGCCGCGAAAAACTATCGTCGATTTTTCCGGAATCACCAGGTATTCGGTGTCCAGGATTATTTTTCCATTCACCTGAACTTCTCCTGATTCAATAGCCTGGCATGCGGTTTTTCTGGAGGCCACCCCCAGCTTGGAAAGCGCGCGGTTCAAAGATACATACCCGCCGGAAAAGCGGGACGACTCACGGTTTCGTTTAATGAAAGATGACGACATTACGTCGGCGTATTTTGCAGAATAAAACAGGCACGGGAACTAAAATAATTCGTCTTAGACATTTTTTAACAGGCCGGAAGCAGGAAAACCGAGGTGTGGCAATCGGTGATCGTTTCGCCTCGGATTCACCGGCGCCCATTCGTGAGCATCGCAGTGGATGCAGCAGGCGGTCGGGTGGAAAGGCGATTTTTGCCCGTAATGGGTGTAATAATGCGGCTTTTCGGCCGCGAAGAAGTTGAGGGGGACGCCCGTTCAGGACGGCAAACTGCGCCTGATTTGCCCCCCGGTTATGGGGCTGGTAATGTCCATGCCATTTGCATCCCGCCCACGATGCAGCGATTGCCTTTGGCAACGAACTGGTGTTCTGAAATCCGAGACGGGGAGTGCAGGAGGCGACTACGGCGGCGCTGGGAAGCCAAAGGGAAAGGACAGGGCCAACCAAAGGGGACACTGTTCTGTGCGTCGAAATGAATGACACCGGTAAAAAAGACAAAAGATATTGCGTTCGCGATGCTATCGCTTCAGATTGGTAACGAGGAGAAGCCCTATGGAAAACAGAATCAGAATTCAATATTGCACCCAATGTCGCTGGTTGCTGCGCAGTGCGTGGATGGCACAGGAACTGCTTACCACTTTTGAACAGGAACTGGCCGAAGTGTCGCTTTGTCCCGGCGCCGGCGGCGTATTCGAGATAAGCGTGAATGGTCGGCTGGTGTGGTCCCGTAAGGAGATGGGGCGCTTCCCCGACATCGCTGAACTGAAACAGCGGATACGGGATGAGGTGGCTCCAGAACGGGATTTGGGACATTCTGACCATCCCCGCCAATGATTTCAACTCCGTTCGAAATGCACCGAATTTAATTTCGGTGCGCCCTGCCTGAAAACGGACAATCGTCATTGCAGGTATCCGGTTGGCAGCTGGTTCCCCTTTTCTAAAAAAAATCTTGCGGTGCTGTTGGTCACTATCGAAACCATTGGCTTTTGGCGATTGTCGCAGGCTCAGTTTTGCACGGTTTCGACCTATTGGCGCCTGTAGCGACGTTGATTGGCTTTGGTTGGGAACAGCGCCGCCAATTTTCGCTGCTGCCAATGGATGAATCGGGCAATGCATTGAGTGCATATGTACGCCACCTGCGTATCACTTATGGAAAGCTGATGGGTGTTTTCGTGAAACGATTCGATTTCTTTGCCACACAGGTTGCATTCAGGCATCGGGTACTCCCTGTTCATGCTGTGTTGAATAACCACTGTTCTTATCATTTCTCTTTTATCTGCTCATAGCAAAATCTGTTGCGCCGTGAGCGCATTCGGCGGTGCCGTGTTCCCTTTCACTTCGAATTGAGTGGGAAGCCGGACTGACGCGGCATGAATACAAACAAAACCTGGTGTTCATGGGAAGAATTAACTGCTATGAGGCATTATGAGTGAAAAATTTCGAGAGATATATCGTTCAATCAATCCGGTTGAGGCCGAGATTATTGAGAATATGCTGCGGGAAGAGGGGTTTTCGCCCCGATTGATTGGAACGCGCACGGCTGCGCTGATTGGTGTTTCCGATCTCATTTTACAGCTGCGCATCGAGGTCTCCGAATCGGAATCTGACGACGCACGGGAACTGGTTCAGAACCTGCAAAAACGAGGGGCACTCGACTTCGATGCCTTCGAAGAATCAAACCCTGACGATGATGACGAAGATGAAGATGATGACGATGATGACGATGATGACGATGATGACGATGCTGACGATGATAGCGACTATGATACTGCTGAGAATGACAGTCAGATAACACATCCTTTGCATCACAATGAATGGCGCACCGCCGCGTTGACTAAAAAGGACGAGTCTGATGTCGATGATGCAGAAGGCGAAGCCGTTCCGACCCGAGGACGCATTATTGCCGCAGGGATTTCATTCGCGTTCCCTGGAGGGGCTCATTTTTATCTGGGACGAAAGCTCATCGGCGCTGCCCTGCTGTGTTATCTGCTGTTAGGATTTTTTTTACTGTACAACGGTGAATCCGAAGCGGGTGCTGTTCTTTTGGTCGGCGCGATTCTCATGGATCTTCTGATAGCACAACTGACTTTTCCCAAACCAGGCAGACCGCCGTATATGTCAGTGCCGACTCAGCTTGTCGTCGTTATGCTGACGGGGGCCCTACTTGGTGCAATCGCCCATTTGCTGATGCCCCCCCCATGATAACCAACCGTAGCGTCATGCTCACATCTGACACATTCATTAAAAAAGAGGAACGGGGTCAAAAAGGCCAGAATACGGGAATGAGCAGTGTGGCTGTGACCCCTGGCAGAATATTAAGCGGTAAACCCATTTTGATTGAATCCCTGAATGCATAGCCACCCGCGCACAAAATGCATGCGTTTGTCTGATATCCAATGGGGGTGGTGAGTGATGCACTGGCACCGAACATAACGGCAATTATCATGGGAATCGGGGAGATTTCAGCCGCCTCTGCGATTTGAATGGCGATAGGGGGCTCTGTCGCTGAATGTTCCTTTCAGTGACCGAATCACGAATACAGCGAATTAATACGTGTCATCGTAGCTTTTATTTGGTTGTTATTGGTAATGCAACGCACTGTAAAAAGGGTTGTCAGCAGCAGCAGCACACTGATAATGCGAACGAGCAGTTGATCTGCGGAACTTTCGATAGTACTGGTGCGATCGATATACGGGTACGTTTTCCCATCCAGTTTAACGGTGAAGAGACGACCCTCAATCGATTTTAGACTGAAGAAAAGTGAGATGTCGTCATCCGCGGATGTACGGTTTTCTGACAGATTTTCAACTTCTCGCCGGGAAATATTTGTGACGATTTTTTTTTGTTCGTTTAATTCCATTGACCACAGTTGATACAGTCTTTCCCGCAGCAATCGTGGCATGCGTTTTTTTTCAGATTCAATGGAACGTGTCTCGCTGCTAATAAATCGCCAGCTGAATGTACCACGTTCATGCGACAATTCTGAAAACAGTTTCTGGTATGCGCGCATGTCGCCAGTTGCTCTTATTCTATCCAGCTCTTCGCAAATTCGTTTTCCGTCGACAAGATATCGTTTTTTCATGGGTACGTACAGAGGGTTATCGGCAAACGCGTCAAATGGTTGCCATGCCTGTGTTTGTCTGCAGAGTTGCAGGGGATTTGACGACTTAAATGATTGCAAAAGGGATTCCCGCGCGCGCAGCCGTTTCACTTTGGGCGACGCCAGAACTGATTTCGCTTTTTCAATGTCAGCTTTGCCTGGAGTAAACAGAAACACGTTGTGAGCATCACTCGAAGGCAGAATGGCGGTTGTTGCAATTTTTACCCGTGTACCCGCATCAAGTGTGGGTAACTTTTTTTCAAAGGCAGCGACATTCGGGTACGAAATCGTTGGGCGTTGACTGTAAACAATATTTGCGGCCATATTGGCAAGCAGTTTGGTCGTTGGGAGCTCCGAATTAACAGCGAGCACAAATGTCATGATGGCGCTGACAGTGCCCGTGGTCAGTGCCAACGCAAAACTGTAATTGCTTTTTAAGGATGGTTTTTCCTGCGTCAGCTCCTTCTCAATGCTGAACCTGTTGTTCAGAGAAACCAGCTCGGCGACCGGGTGCACAGAGATAAGGCTTTTGACATCTGTCACCATTGGCAGCAGGCACAATTCGGCGTTGACGTTGTCACCACTCTCGATGTGTTGTTCCCAGCGACGGGGCATGCTGATGCTCAGGTCATCGATAAAGGAAAGCAATTGAGCGTCTTTACCTTCACCGATTGTTTTTACTCTGTACGTTCCCTTGAACTCAGCAATGATTTCGGTGGGATCAAGATAGTCTATCAGCGAAATTTTTTTGGTTCTGGTGGAAAGCCAAAAAAATATTCCAGAAAAGGGAAGAAGATACAGCAGCTCGTTAATCCCCGACATGGCAGTGCCCAGTACGGAGATAACAGACAGACTGAGGGCAATGACCGTGGCAACAAAACGAATTGGATTTTCGGATGTTCTCTTCGCGAGACAGTATTTCAGATAGGTCTGTTCATTGGGCGTGGCATCTCTTACAGCGATGTCTTCGCCTATACTGTCACATTCAAACGGAGTTGTCTTCTGTCGCATGTGTTGATTCTATACGAAATGGCTTTTATTTGAAATTACCAGGCTAAAACCGAAGCACAAAAAGCTGTTTCCGGCTCAACGTTGACAGACATGGGGTTGCCGCAGCGCCCATCAGCTGAGCGACATCACTGTTGTCGCTGCAAAAAAGAGGAACGGGGTCAAAAAGGCCAGAATACGGGAATGAGCAGTGTGGCTGTGATCCATAGCAGAATGTTCAGCGGCAAACCGATTTTGACAAAATCCCTGAATAAGTACCCACCCGCGCCAAAGACGTATGTGTTTGTCTGATATCCAATGGGGGTGGTGAATGATGCACTGGCACCGAACATAACGGCTATTATCATGGGAATCGGGGATATTTCAGCCGCCTCTGCGATTTGAATGGCAATCGGCGTCATTACCACGGCCACGGCATTGTTGGAGATCATTTCGGTCATGATGTTGGTCAGCAGATAGACAACCGCAAGAAGCACCCACGGGCCCATGGACGAGAACGCGTTTGAAACAACCGTTGCAAGGGTGAGTGCGGCTCCGGTGGTGTCCATGGCCTTGCCGATGCCGAGCATGCCGGCAATCAGAAACAGGATTCGCCAGTCAATGGCGTCATAGGCCTGACGGGGTGAGATGCACCCGGTGGCCACCACAAAAAGGGCAGAAATGATGGCCGCCCCTGTTATCGATAAATTTTCTGTTTGGAGGCCCACCCATTGGTAGTCGAATACCGCCATAAGGACAAAAAGTCCAAGACCGGTCAGGGCCATGTGTCTTTTGTTCAATTGATATTCCCGCTGGGCAGGTTCGGAGAGTGCGACAAAATCCCGCTCTGCTTTGAGTTTTTCTATGCCGTCCCGGGCGCCCTCCACCAGCAGGGTATCCCCGAACTGGAGACGCAGCGTATCCAGAAAATTGAGAATGTTTCGTCCCTCCCGGTGCACGGCCAACACGATGGTACTGTAGTTTCCGCGAAATGAGATGCCTTTAAGAGTCCTGCCGCGCAGTCGTGAATTGGGGCCTATCATCCCTTCGAGAATGACAGCTTCCTGCTGCTCGATGGGGGTGAGGTCATCACCATCCTGTGGGGTGTCCATTCCCATTTTCAGACCCGAAAACTGCCGCAGTTGCGCCACGCCGGATTTTCCGGTGCGGATGAGCAATTGGTCACCGTCTTCGAGGATAAGCGTCTGCAGCGAATCCTTCAGGACACGCCCTTTGCGGCGGACCTCAAGTATCCGCATGGTTTCCGGTTTGCCTTCGATTGCGGCCAGGGCGGGCCTGCCAATAAGCCTTGAACCGGCCGGCACCATCGCAAGCAGCAGGTATTTGCGATTAAGGGATGGGTCAATCAGTGTGGATAATGTATCCCGCTTTGGAAGCAACAGGGGCGCCACCAGCCAGAGATACAGGCTACCGACGAGTACGAACGCGACACCCAATGGTGCGATGGCGAAGATCGCAAACGGTTCGATGTCATATGAACGGGAGATGCCGTCTACCAGCAGATTGGTGGACGTGCCAGCCATGGAACACGTGCCTCCAAGGATGGTGGCGAATGACAGTGGAATTAACAAACGGGATGGTTTTACGCCACTTTGGCGGCAAAAGGCCAGCACAATAGGCAGCAGAATAACAACGATTGGGGTGTTATTCACAAAGGCTGAAATCGGCGCGCCCACCATCATCAGTAACGCCAGTGCGCGCTTTTCACTTCCCCTTGCCATTTTGTTGAACCAGCTACCCACAGTGGCGATGATACCTGTTCGGTCCAAAGCGGCGCTAAGGACAAAAAGTGCTCCAATGGTCACGGGGGCGGGGTTACTGAAACTGGATAACATTTGTGATGGTGATATGGTCCCGGCAATGAGCAAAATGGCGCACCCCATCAGTGCGACCAGCTCCACCGGGTGACGTCCCCGGATGAAAAATGCAAAAACGCCAATAATTACTGCAAAAACGAGCCACTGATGACCTTCAATACCCGACACCATGGTGAAGAACCTGCTTTCTGAGTCGTGCCGGCTGTGTCAATGCTGCAGCGACTGTTTAATTATTTTGATAGTTCTTTTTACCGACTTGCAAAAAAGGTGGCAACTGGATGCGTCAAAATGTGTTCCGAATGCCTTTTTCAACCCCAATAGTGATTAAAAAAAGTTGTGCCAATGGCCGTCAGCAACATTCCAGAGTGACACCCCAATAAACCGGAGTGTGTGCATATTTCAAGGTGGGATTTCGACTCTGGTGGCGCAATGCCAGATGTCGGGGTTTGTTTATTTTGCGGACAGAATCGCTGGGGGCAAATCGCTGCTGTCGGTTGGCGTGTTGCCTGTGTCGGTGCTATTCCCAGTCTCTGCGGTGGGAGGGGGGTGAAGGGGCAGTGTCAGCCTGAAGGTGGTTCCTTTATTGATGGTGCTCGTGACGTCGATTCGTCCCTGTTGCTGCTCAACGATGCCATGCAC
Organism: Deltaproteobacteria bacterium; assembly: GCA_016937015.1. Classification (GTDB taxonomy): domain Bacteria; phylum Myxococcota_A; class Polyangia; order JAAYKL01; family JAAYKL01; genus JAFGXQ01. The sequence continues at coordinate 18,745 of JAFGWT010000136.1, forward strand.
CACAGCAAGCCCCAGTCCGGTGCCTTCGCCCGGCGGTTTGGTGGTAAAAAACGGTTCGAATATGCGCGCCACCGTTTGTTCATCCATCCCGCGGCCGGTGTCCGCCACCTTGAGCCACCAGGATTGGTTGCTGTGATTGGTTACAAGGGTGATTGCTCCCCCATCGGCGACGGCCTGGATGGCGTTGACGAGCAGGTTAATGACCACCTGCGAAAGTTGTCGCGGAAAGCCGGACTGCGGCGGAATGTCGTGAAGTGACAGGGAAATGACCACGCCAGGGGGCACGCGTCCGTGTGTAATGCGAACGGCGGAGCGAATCACATCGTTCACATCGAATGTTGAGCGGGTTTCCACGTCGCCCCTGGCAAATCGCCGCAGGTCATCCACAATGGTATTGACCCGTGAGATGCCATCGCGAATCTCCGGAATGATTTCCTGTCGATATTCCGCCTTGAGGGAATCATCTTTGCACATTGCATCGAGATCGCCCTCCAGCTGTCTGAAATTACTGGTCACAAAGGCCATCGGATTATTGATCTCGTGGGCAATTCCCGCTGCGAGCATCCCCAGTGAGGACATTTTGTCCTGCTGGGTGGCAAGGGTCTGAATCTGTTTGATTTCGTCCGCTTTTCTTTCCAGCTCAAGGCGCTGATTCTCCTGCTCACTGAGGGCGGCAATCAGTTCCTTGGACCGCCCGGAGTTGAGCGCCATTCCGGTGAGGGTCAATACAGACAATGTGACGATTTGCAGCCAATGCACCCCCACCACAATGCTCGTGGCAACCTGCACAGCCAAAAGCCCCCACAGGGAAACTTTGGCCCATACATGAGCGCGGGTATCCATCACTGCGGCCAGGACAAAAAGCCATCCCCAGGTGGGCAGCGAGGCATTGGCGGCAATGACTTTGGCAGCCTGTCCAAAGCCATTGACACTCTCGCGCAGCAAAAAAGAATTGTTGTCGATTTTCCTTAACCGATACAGGCGAGGAATGACAGTGGCATTAATGACGCCAAGCAGTGCACATATGCCAATGGTGACCCAGCGGCGTATGGGGTCGTCCCATACGGTGATAATCACAAGCGCGTCCAGAATAACCGCTGCCCCATAAACAATCCGGTTAACCTCCGGATAACCATTCGTTGCCTGTTGGGGATTCTGTTGCGTATTCTCTTGCATATTTGTTCCAGACCGCGTTCGCGCCGAATGCTGTTACCTGCCGATATTCGCCCCCTTTGTCGTCCCCTTAAAGAGTAGGCTCACATGATGATGCATCGGCTTAAGTCACGGGACTTCAATTAACATTTCCGTAAAACTTTTGCACCTGAAACTGTGCCATCTGTCACTGTGTCGGACGTCTGCACCAGCGGTGCGCCTTCACACATGCCATATGGCTCGCTGCAAATTTGGTGTTTTAATACCCCCCATGAATTTGTTTTCAGTCGTTTAATGGAGATTTTTCCGTATGCCACCTATCTTCACGTTGTTTGTATTTGCACTGCCCTGTGGCTTCAGATAGGGGTATTGCCGCCCCACAGTGCAGTGCTAAAAAGATAGGGAGGGGGGGAAATTGAAACATTTTGAGAACGTCATCATCTGTCTCGACGATACGGCCCGGGACGAGCCGATGATGGCATATATGGTGCCGTTTTTAAAAAATGCCCGTACCCGGCAGGTAACGCTGCTGCATGTTCACGATCCGGAAGACGACCCCCACACCACCGCGGTGATCGCCCATTCGGATGCGATGATCCTTGTTCCGGTCACCCCAAATGCGGACATGACTGAACGGACTCGGGATGGAATGCATGCGTTGGCACAGAAATATCTGCGGCCCATTGACGGTCTTGACTGGCAGATCGTTCTGAGCAGTGAGCCTGACGTCAGCGAAATACTCTCGCAGGCCGCAGGGAGAGATGCGGATTTGGTAGTGATTGGCAGGCACTACGGCGATGCCCGGTATCAGGTGGGGCGAGCGGTTACCGCCAGACGAATCACTGAAAAATCAACCTGTTCTGTTCTCGTTTTGCCGGAATCCATCTCGCCAGGAATCCGCAGCATTCTGGTGCCGGTGCGCAACTCGGACTGCTCCGAGACCGCGCTGCGAATCGCCAATGGCATTGCCGTGGCCTTTGATGCCCGCCTAACGGCGCTGAATGTATTTCGCACCAACGTCCGCAAATCAGACACCCGGAAAGCTCACATGGACGACCTGATACAGGCGGCGCAGACCGAAAATCAACTGCTGATCAGACGCGCTGGTCTTTTAGGCTCGCCGCTGCACAGTCGATGCCTGCCCTGCAGCAACAATGATGTGTCGTCGGTTATTTTGCTCGAAATGACACACACCCAATGTGATCTCGTGGCCATTGGTGCAAGAGGGCGCACCGGGGCGGCGGGCATCCTGCTGGGTGCGGTGACTGAGGAACTCATCTTGCAAAGTAAGGTGCCGGTTCTTGCCATCAGGAAAAAAGGCGAATGCGTGGACTTGCTTCATGCATTGCTTAGCCTCTTAAAAAAGCGTAAAGATACCTGAAATTCATCCAGGAGAAACAAATATGAACAAATTCGAACTGAAACCGGTTTACTGCTGGTTAATTGTGCTCACAGTCATTGGCGCCTGCAAGGAACCGCCTGCCCAACCCGCTTCACAACCGCAACCAGCAGAAAAAGCGACACTCATCGATACCGCGTCGCCATCGCCCGGTGCCCCAGAAAATAAACAGCGGCCAGCCCCCATCAGGGAATCAGCAGTCAGGGACCTGTTTTCAGATTGGCTCAAGTCGCAAAATGAGGGTGATTTTCAACAGTATGCCGCGTTGTATGCGCAGCGTTTCGACGGTATCAAGCGGGCCGGCAGGAAAACATTTCGCTACGATCGCAAAGGCTGGCTTGAGGACCGTGAAAAAATGTTCAAAAAGAAAATGACCGTTGCTGCTGACGATTTGAAAATTCAAGCAGGCACAGTAACCGCCAGAGTTTCCTTTATTCAAACCTGGTCCAACGGACGTTTCAGCGACAAGGGTCCCAAGGTGCTGCAGCTGTTTCTCGAAAACGGCAACCTGCGCATATTCAATGAAGAGATGCTCCAAAGCGATATGGCCAAACGCAAAGGCAAAATAAAGCCACCGGAATTTCTCGATTCATTCTATCTGACCACTGACGATAATTACGCGGTGCTGGGCAACATGTCTGCATCAACCGGTCCTGGGGACATCACCCACACCGGTGGCTATATCGCAATAAAATCCCTGCACCCGCAGGAAGGGCAGTCCGCGTTTCGGATGTACGTGGCTGGCGGCATATGGGTGGGGTATGCCGACGGTTCGGTTGAAAATACGCAAATCACCGACATTGTCGGACTGGCCAAAAATGTGTTTCATTTTGGCGTCCCTCAGATGTGGGCAGAGGAAAACTACACCGCTGCGCAGGAAGGCGTTGACATATGGACGTGGGCATCCACGAATGACAATCTGTATTACGCCGCAAAACTGCCCCCCAAAAATATTCCGGCCATTTGGGCAGCTCGGAATCTGGGGAAGGAAATAAAAGTGTTTCAACCATTTAAACCGACGTCGACGGAACGCACTGCGGTGCTGAGCGCGCTGCTCTCGACCCCCGAAAGTCAGGTCCTGCAGACGCAGTTTGAAAAGGGCGGTCAGTCAGGCAACTGGCATGAATATGAGGAACGAAGCATTGTGATTAAGGGATTTGCCGATGGCACCCACAATCGTTTTATCTATGCTCAGGTTTCCGCGGGCAGAGGGTGCGGCGATTTTTACGGGACAGTGTATCGCTTTTTCAATATTGCAACGGGCGTTCCGACCGACCTTGGGGCACCGACCGAGGACGATTTCTTTCTGTCTTCTTTCGTGGATTCCTATGCGCCTGACGCGGCCATTGATTTGGATGGTGACGAATTCCCGGAATTTGTGGGGAAAGAAAAGCTCATGTATAAATCCGGCAACACCTGGTATGTTCATGAACTGCGCATTCCCTGGGGCGATTGCCCCTGCTGACCCACCCACTGAGACCACTGCTTTTGTGACAGGAAACGATGATGAAACTGATTTGGATTCAATTGATGCTTTTGTTGCTTTTTACGTGTGGTTGCAGTGACGACACGGCTCAGACCGACGATGGCGGCACGCAGGATACTGGCAATGACACAGACAGCAACACGCCTGGGACTGACAGTTTCATTAATACCGATAGTGACAGCGGTGCCAATGATGATGACAGTGATATCACTGGCGACCTCGGACCGACGTTTCGATATGGCATCAATGGCGGCCATCGCAATGCCGGATGGTCCGACCCGGTACAGGCCCAACTGGAAGTGCTGGCCGGATGCAACAGTCAGCGCATCAGTCTGCCCGAGCGTCATCTCGACCAATGGGGGTACGACATTGAACTGGCGGATATGTCGGCATATGCCGAATTGGGCATGACAGATCAGGTGGCCTTTCTCACGTCGCCCATTCGCTCCCACTCCACTGCCCCCGACGCCGTGGCGGACTGGGAACTCGCCTATTACATGCCCGCCAACCTGTACGAGCCCGCCATCATCAACGGCGAAATAAATCCCAACAATTACTGGGCCAAATACGTCTATGACACGGTTGCCACATACAAGTCCCGAATTCGCGTTTGGGAAATCTGGAATGAACCCGACTACACCCCCACCTGGGCGGACACCCTCACCTGGTGGGAGGAGGCACCAACTGCTGCGCAACTGCCGCGATTCAATGGGTCGATTTACGCCTACATCCGCATGCTGCGCGTCTCCAAAGAGGCTGCAACACTTGCAGACCCCAACGCCCTTATCGCCACGGGGGGTATTGGTTACGCAAGCTTCCTTGGCGCCATACTGCGATATACCGACAATCCATCTGACGGCAGCGTATCCGACGCGTTTCCCGCAACGGGTGGCGCATACTTCGATGTGCTGAGTTTTCATCATTATCCCATATATACCAGTGGCAATTCCGATGCGGCGGTGGCCGGATATCTGTCCCACTTCAACGAACTGAAAGACACCCTTGCTGAAGCGGGAAAAGCTGTGGCAGGATACGAAAATACCGAAAGCGGCGCTCCAACCCACGCGGTCGGCAGCTATCCGGGCAACGATGCATATGCCGTCAATTATCTCATGAAAGTGATGATTTCCGCTCACGCGGCGGGGATTCACGGCATCGACTGGTTCACGCTCAGCGACAGCGATTTGAACGGCGGCGGCGACAGTTCATACGACTACATGGGGCTGTATGAAGATGTTGTGAATCTTGACGACATAAACGCCGCGCAAATCAAGAATACCGGTGTGGCCTATAAAACCCTCGACATTCTCCTGGGCGGTGCCAGCTACGACATAGCGGCAACAAATGCGCTATCGTTACCCGCCAATGTTACCGGGCACGCGTTTGTGACCGCTGCCGGTCAAACCGCGTTGGCGCTTTGGACAACGGTGGATGCCGCCGAAAAAGGCAGTGCCGCCGTCCCCATAAACAGTGCCGCCGTCCCTGCAAACGTTACAGTTGCGTGGAATGTGCACCACTGGAATCATTCCGCTACCGGCATTGCTGACATTCTTGACGCGCCCGCCGAATTGACCCTCGATGGCTATGTCACGATTCTTGTCGCGAGATAGATTCGGAAGTTCTTTCGAAGTTCTTTCAATGAATTACTGTGTCGTATTGGTATGAAGAACCATGTTGTCGATGAGCAGTTCCGAAATGCCCACAGACCGGCTGATGGTGAATCCCTGAATCCACTTTTCCCCTTTGCAGCTGGATGCAATATCAACAGTAAATTGCTGCCACTCTTCCCCAACAGTGAATGTGGGCGGCGCGCTGCATCTTTCGTCCGCGTTGCGGGGCGACACTTCCACTGTCCCCGAACCGCCAGGACTCTTCATGTCGAGAGAAAGTGACCCAAATGTTTCAGCGGGGAACAGATGGCGATACGTGATGTGCACCCCTCCGCTGTCCGGTTTGGACAGCCGAATACACGATTTGCTATCGTCGGCGCAGCCTTCGGTCAGTTCAACAAGGTCCAGGTCTCCCCACCCGTTGCAGTCCCAGCGTACGCCATCGATTCCACCCCATTCATCGGTGTATATCGCAGAGGGCGGAACAAAGCGGCAAACCCCTTCTTCCTGGAATTCGGGCGGGGATACGGGCGCGAACTGAACGCCGGTGTTGAAATCCGTTCTCTCAGCCACATCATAAGTCAATGTTTCAGTCGCCTCGACCTGTTCACCTGTAGCGCTGGTAAACTGAAAAATGCCGCCTGGTCCGCCGGCTGCAAATGTGTGGGTGTCGTCATCCAGACACCATCTGGCCAAACATCGCGTCATGGGACGCCATTGTGTACTGTCCACAGCCCGATACGCCACCGTGCGCATGGGAAACCGGTGATTAAAAAAAGCGATTTGAAGATATCCCCACTCATTTCGGGCCGTCATGTAGGCATAAATGTTACCCTCCACCGGACAGGGAACGCGGCGAACCGCTCCTTCGCCCAGCCAGCCGCCGCCATCAATACGATTCGCCACTTCATTGGACACATCAAAATGAAAGTGTCCCCCAGCGCAGACCGGGTTTCCCTCTATGGGACACAGGTCATGGACCATGACGATTTGTGTGGCAAAACTGGTACTCAGTTCCCAGCATTCGCCGCACGCTTCCCCTGGTTCCCCCTCGTATGAGCCGCCATTCCACGGTTCAGCGATGGCTACGGTCATTCCCTCCCGAACAAACGACGGTAAAATGGCTGATGTGCGGTCAAATCCACACCATCTGCTGTCGCTCGATGTGTACTGGGTCATCCGCACACTGCCGCATCCATCGGTCACCCCCGCTGTCGGTACATCCGGAATGGTTATCCCATTCGATTGGGTCGATGCATCGCTGTCGCATCCTGTTTGCACCGCTGAAAATGTGGCGACCAGGCAAACGGGAAAAATGACGACCATATGGAAAATCTTCGGTTTATTCATGGTATAACCCCGCGCGGTCTATGGGGCAGGGCGCCCCGGTAAAACTATTCGCATTGGTTTATATTCAACCCATTTTGGGAGGTTGCCAGTACAATTACAACGGTTATCGTGTTTATCGCATTTAGCTCGTGTTTAACTCGTATTACCGTTTAGAAAACAGTTTACATAAACTGGAAGGAGAACAGATTATGAACCAGGTCAAATGGCTGATTTTCATCGGTCTCGCATTATCTTTTTCAATGGTTTCGGGGTGTGGGGGGGAGACCACCGGAAACGCCTCGGATAGCGACGCGGACAGCGACTCAGACTCGGACTCAGATTCCGACTCGGACTCGGACTCGGACTCGGACTCGGATTCAGACTCGGATTCGGATTCGGACAGCGATTCCGACAGCGACTCAGACTCGGACTCGGACACCGATTCCGACAGCGACTCAGACTCGGACACCGATTCGGACAGCGATTCAGATTCGGACTCAGATACCGACGCCGACGCCGGTCCTCATCCCTGCGATAATGTGTCGTTTGAAATTATGGCCGGTGGCTATGTATGTGCCGGCGACATGCACGGCTACGCTTGGACCAGCCCGGGCGAAATCGAAGGGGCCGAAATTGATCCCGCCAATTTTGAGGCGATTGAAGGCGGCGAGAGCCAGCTCTGCGTGACCGGACTGACTGTCGGGGATGAATCGTGGGGGTCGGTTGGTATTCTGGGGTTGAACGCAGGTCAGTCACCGGATACCACGGAAGAAGGCGCCTGGAAACCCACCAGCGACAACACCGGCATTAATGTCACCGTCACCATGAACGGGACTTTCTCACTTCGGTTGCAGGTTAAAACAGCAAGTGGCGGCGAGTATTGCACCAGCATCAAGGACGGCGCCAATGAGGTGGTATGGGAAGACCTGACCGAAGCCTGCTGGGAATCCGGAAATCCGTCGTATAATGGCGAGGATGCCATTTCGTCGGTGATGCTGCTGGTGCCCGGCCACAACACGAATGACATCCCCTACGATTTCTGTCTGGAAGAAATGATTGCAGTCGGCGGTGAGGAAGTCA
>JAFGWT010000137.1 GCA_016937015.1 Deltaproteobacteria bacterium
GCGTAGCCGTGCATGTCGCCGGCACATACATAGCCACCGGCCATGATTTCAAACGACACATTATCACAGGGATGAGGCCCGGCGTCGGTATCTGAGTCAGAATCCGAGTCTGAGTCGCTGTCGGAATCAGTGTCCGAATCCGAGTCTGAGTCGCTGTCGGAATCGCTGTCCGAATCCGAGTCTGAATCTGAATCTGAGTCTGAGTCCGAATCCGAGTCTGAATCCGAGTCCGAGTCCGAGTCCGAGTCCGAGTCTGAATCCGAGTCCGAATCGCTGTTCCCATTTTCGGAGGTAGCCCCGTTTTCGCCACCAGAGCAGCCAATCGCCACTGCGGCGCCAATGGACAGCATCCACATCAGCATAATCAATTTCGATAAGTGTTTCATCTGCGTAATTTTCCTTTCCATACTCTCAAAAAAACAATTGCCATCTGTTTCCAGGAATCAGCGTGTTTAAATCGCGCATTTTCGGCACCAGTTGGCGATAAAACCCCGATAGACAATTTGCGGACGTCTCACAACCGCAGTTATATGTCTATCATATTTTTCCCTTCTTTGCTTGAATTAATGTTCGTATTTTGATTCAACTGCATCAAATTGCAACCCTTGGAATGTCGAGAGGTTAGCTAAATAGTTAAGAACGTTACCTTTTTGTGACCGGGGCCGAACAGGGGCATTTTTGCAGCCGGCAGAAGACAGGGGCCATCCGGTGACGATGCTGAAACAATGGAAGCCGGCCCCCATGGGCTGCATGGTTCAAGGTTCAGCCCGAAAGCGTCCCTGGGGGGGGATGCAGGGACGTAGTGTGATCAGCAATATATGTACAGACTGTTCTTCAAAACAGGACAGCGCATTGAGGAATTCAGTGAGCCGATGATCGCGCCAAACCGCCAATCCGTTTCACATAACCGGTCTCGAAGCGATTTCCAATGGAGATTATGTTGACCCGTTCGGACTTCAGTTAAACTGTCAGCACTCATCGTCCTGCCGATTCCCGTCATGTTCTGTCTGTCAACACACTCAGGCACAATCTGAATCGGTCTGATGTGCCTCCGGCTTTTTAAGGCCTGTACACCTCATTGACGATTCTGGCCAAATCAGCCCGACGAAACGGCTTGGCGATAAACCCTGAAAGTCCTTCTGCCTTCATTTGCTGAATCTGCCCATCTTCTGAATATCCCGAACCAACAATAACTTTTTGAGCGGCGTTGATTTTGCGTATTTCCCGAAAACACTCAGCGCCATTCATTTCCGGCATCGACATGTCAAGGAACACCAGATCAATTTGTTGCTGATGGGCGATGTACTGACCGACAGCGTCTCTCCCATTGCTCGCTTCGATGACATCGAAGCCCATGTGCTGGAACAGGGCGCAGGTGGTTTGACGCACGATCGGTTCGTCGTCCACCACCAGAACCGTGCCTGTTTTTTTGGGGAGGGAACCTTCTTCAATTTGAGGTTCTTCACTGCCCTCGGCCACAGGAAGAGAAACAGTAAAGCAACTGCCGCTTTGTGGAACGCTTTGGACGGTGATTTCTCCGTGATGGCTGACTATTGCACCATATGTGGCGGCGAGTCCAAGTCCAGTGCCTTCATCTGCGGGCCGGGTGGTAAAGAAGGGCTCGAAAATATGCGGCAAGTGTTCAGGCGCGATGCCGCACCCGGTGTCCGAAACATCAATGTTCAACAGTGATATCGGTGAATTTTCACCCGAATTCCCAAGTGAATTCCAGGACCGAAACGCCAGACGACCACCGTCTGGCATTGCCTTGCCGGCATTGATTCCCAGGTTGAGCAGTGCATTTTCCAGCAACGCGGCATTGCCATAAACAGTGGATGCCGTCGCCTGCAAGTCCATCTCAATGACAATTCGCTTATCGAGGGTGCGCTCAAGAATGCGGTGGGTATCGGTCAGCAGCTGATGCACATTCAGATGAACGAATTCCGGGGTGGCGCGACGGGAAAAGGTGAGCAGACTTTTGGTCAGTTCGGCGGCGCGAACCGCGGAATGGTCAATCATTTTAATGAAAATTTTTGACTTTTCCGGGGGAAGGTTTGGATCCTGCAGCAATTCAGATGCGCCGAGGATTCCCGATAGCATGTTGTTAAAGTCATGGGCAATGCCACCCGCCAAATTTCCGATGGCATCCATCTTTTCGCTTTGTCTAAGTCTGGCCTCAAGCGTCTTCTGGGCAGTGATGTCGCGAAATATCAGCACCCAGCCATCAGCATTTGGTTTCGCCCCGATTAGCTTTGAGCTGTGGCACGAGACTTCAAATTTTTCGCCGGTATGGGACAGCAGCGTGAACGTACTGACCGCGTTATCGGCAAGCAACGAAGCGTATACTGCCTTTGTCCTCTCCAAGTGTGGATGGAGGACGTTGTCACGGCGCCCGTCGTTTGCTGGATGCGCAATTTGAAACACATAATCAAGAGGCATCCCTGCGCCCTTTTCCGGCGACATGCCAGAGAGCCGGGCGGCTTCCGGGTTCATTCGTGTGATGACGCCCTGGTCATTTACTGCAATGACCGCATCCCCAATGGAATTAAGCACGCAATGCAAATGATTTTCGCTTTCCTTTAATTCCTTTGATTGGGCGGTCAACAACCGGGTGCGGGAATCGACGGCGTTTTTCAGTTTGTGATTTCCAAACGCCAATCCCGCCAGCAATAACCCCAGTATCGACGTGGCGGCCATGGCAATAACTGGAATGGTCCATTCGCCTTTAAGAGGGGCTTTAAGGGATTCTATGGCGCGAATTCGTCCAGGTTGTTCATTGAATCCCCCTTCCCCAGGGTATTTTTGCCGCAGCTGTGCCGGGGCGTTGGCTCGAGGGCCGTGGCACGCGAGGCATCGTTTTTCATTTGCCAGAAATGGGGTGGCCACATACAAAAACTTTTGCCCTTTTTCCTCAATGATCCGTTCCACATGATGCAGTGACTTGTCATTATTAAACCGATTAATCAGTTCCAGTTCCATGGCATCGGCGCGATTGACGGGGTTGCGTGGGTTTTCCGCAGCCATCTTGTAGTAAAGTTCAGGCAGACCGGCCTTTCGGCGTTCCTCATTATAAAGCGCATGCATGTTGCGAACCATGTATGACGACGAAAACAGCACTGGCGAATACAGAGACACCGACATTTCCCGCTGCGCCTTGAGCGCGTGCATTTCCGGATGGGCAAGATGCTGAACGTATTGATGGACGCCTTTGTGCTGCAATAACATGGTAGTGATGTCGTGCTCTGCGCTGCGCATGACGTACGCATGGAGCACGAGCGTGAGGCCGGCAACCACCGCCGTGAAAATTACGCCTGCGGCAATCAGGCTGCCCCGGCTGATAAATGATGTGTTGTTGTTATTCCCCTGGCGAAACCCAGTCGCATGAGACATCAACCGCATCTTGAATCCTGTCTGTCCACCTGTCTGCTAAAATGAAGATGATAGATAAATACATCCAAACGGCGATTTGACCAGTCGGAACAAAAAAAATTGATGCCGATATATATGTTTAAATCAGACGTATTGTGCTCAACTGCCGGCGCGGATTCGACATGGCGCATAAGCACTTAAAACTTCTCAATGCACAAAATTGCCTGTGCCGGTCCAACAGACCACCCATCGTGACCGATGCCCGCCGCACGGCGAGCGTTTCAATTAATGTACTTAAAATGCGTACGCCTCCCAAAAGCCGGGTAACCTGGATAACCCGGTTAACTCGTTTAACTCGATTAATGATCCGCTGGCATGTGGTCGGGGTTCGTGTTACTGTTCCGCCGCAAATTTAACGCGACAAACGCAGCGACAAACAAGGATATGAGCAATATGTCTGAACCGGTAATTTTGGATGGTAAATCCCTGGCAAAGGAATCCCGCATCGCATTGAAAAGGGAAATTGACGCGCTGAAGCAAAAAAATGCCAGCGCCAATCCCGTGCTGGCCACAATCCTGGTGGGTGATGATCCCGCCAGCGCCACATATGTGAAAATGAAGCAGACGTCGTGCAAAAAAGTGGGCATGGAATCGCTGAAAGTCGAAATGCCCAAAGAGACCACGACGGAAGAGCTGCTGGCTAAAATCAGGGAACTGAACGCCGACCCGTCCGTTCGGGGAATTCTGCTGCAGCATCCGGTGCCCAAACAGATCGATGAGCGGGTCTGCTTTGATGCCATCGCCCTCGAAAAGGATGTGGACGGCGTCACCTGTCTGGGGTTTGGGATGATGGCCATGGGCGAGAACGTCTATGGCAGCGCCACCCCCCAGGGCATCATGACCCTGATTGACCACTACGGCATTGACCTTAAGGGCAAAGATGTGGTGGTGGTGGGACGCAGTCCCATTCTGGGCAAACCCCTTGCGATGATGATGCTCAACAAACATGCCACAGTTACCATATGTCACTCCCGTACAACGAACCTGGCTGAAAAAATCCGGCAGGCCGATGTGGTGGTTGGCGCTGTTGGCATCCCGCGCTTCATCAAGGCTGAATGGATAAAGGACGGCGCCGTGATTATCGACGCCGGGTATCACCCCGCCGAAAACTGCGGCGATGTGGACCTTGAAAACGCCGCCGCCAAAAGCAGCGCCTATACTCCCGTCCCAGGCGGCGTGGGCCCAATGACCATTGCCACCCTGATAGCCCAGACCGTGGATTCCGCTAAAAAGTATTTCCGTTAAAACGAATTGTTCCCGTTATTGCCCCCATACACCCCCTTGTACTCGTTTTGCATTTCACCCCATGGGGGATGCAAAGTGCATTTTCAATCATGGTGATGCAAACCGTTTTCTGATATGATTTTGCAACCCAGCGGGGAAAAAGGCGACTGGAAATGCCAGGAAAGGATATGTCGCCGACTCAATAGTAAGGACAATTAACGAAATAAAACTGCAAAAGCGTTGCAGGCCAAACGTGATGTTAATGTGTGAACCGATAACGTGTGAATTGATTCGCCCCACCGGGCAAAGCGAAGACAGGGTGCTATGAAAAGCGGATTACCAGTTGTTCTAATGATTTTTTGGGTTGTGACACTCATTTCCTGCCAGCGGTCGGATTTTAAAAAAGAAAACACTGACACCGACAGCGGAAGCGACACGGGGACGGCCGTCCTCTCTGATTCCGACAGCGATTCTGATTCGGATTCAGACAGTGACAGCGATTCTGATTCCGACAGCGATTCCGATTCCGACACCGACAGCGATACCGATTCGTCCACTGAAGGGCCGGCTGGCTGGAAATATGCCGGTGTCCGTCAGACTGGGATTGGTTCCGTATCGATAGTGTGTGATGCCGGCGACCTTGTGACCAGTGACTGCGCCCCCAAAGCACCGTCTCCATGCGTGCCTGGAAGTGGCAAAATACTGTGCACCATGGTCATTCAAAACAATGCCGGGGTGTCCGAATACACAGGCATTGTGGGCCTGGAGCAGTGGGGCCGGGGCACGGGGATTTACACCAAACCCAACTATGAGTTCGAAATGCGACTGGGCAATGGCCAGGACGAAAATCCCGCGGCCATTCTGGGGATGGGTAAAGAGGAAGACTGGATTCTGGACGGCGCATGGACGGACCGCACCCTGATGCGTCAGGATTTGCTGTACGATATTTTCAAGGAATTGGGATCCGGCACGCACACGGCGGCGGATAGCCGCTATGTGACACTTTCATTTAACGGGGAATCCCGCGGCATTTACCGCCTGATGGAACGTATCAAGCGGGACGATGACCGGGTCGACATTCCCGAAGACACAAGTGGATTCGGCGATAATTTCATTGTCAAACTCGACGACGACGGATCCATCCAGAATATCTCCATCGGCGCCAATCAGGATGACTGGCTCTGTGTGTACCCGTCCGAAGACAAAGTCACCGCCAATCAGTATGTGGGCATTCAAATCTGGATTACCCAGCTGCAAAAGGCGATGCTGGCCGGCACCCCATTTGAGCTGCTGAATGTGGAGAATGTGGTCGACTGGGTGCTCCTCAACGAGTTCGCCAAAAATATTCGGACCTTTGAAAAAGGCTGGTACCTGTTTAAAAGCGGCTCCGGAAAAGCCAATCTCATCCCGTTCGATGCCGACATGTCCTTTGGTCAGCCCGAAATCGCGGCCATAGGGTGGGTGCCCCACAATGCCATGACCGAGCATCTGCTGGCGGATACCACATTTTTGCCGGCGCTGGTGACCCGCTGGACCCAACTGCGCAACGGTCCGCTGTCCGAGGCGTCACTGTCAAAACGTATTGATGACTACCTGCTGGCGCTTCCCGCTGACGCCACCACCGCCAACTTTGCGCTGTGGCCCATGGACGAGTTGGATTTGGGCCTGATTGAATCCACGTTTACCACCCCTTCGGCCACCGACTTTACCGGAGAGCTAACTGCCCTGCGCCAGTGGATAAGCGCCCGTCTGGCCTGGATTGACGCCAATATCGCCAGTTATCAGTAACGGCGCCAGGCCGCCCTGGATGCGCGCCCTGCACATTTTTCTGAACAAATGGCAAATCAGTGATTAGCTGCAGCATATGTTTGCCGAATTTGAACAGTTTCATCCTGTGCTACAGGCGCTGCTGGCCACACTGTTTACGTGGGGGGGGACTGCCCTTGGGGCAGCGCTGGTTTTCTTTGTAAAGCAGGTCAAAGCCCGCGTGATGGATTCAATGCTGGGATTTGCGGCGGGGGCCATGATCTTTGGGGTGGTGGTGGAACTCATCCCCGAATCTCAGCGCACGGAAAAAAACATCGACGTGGTGACCATGTTCGCAATGATAGGTTTTTCAGTGATGATGATTCTCGACGCGGCTCTGGGGTAGTGGTGTCCGCGGCCTGCAAAACGCCATGGAGTTTTCATCCAAAGGGTCAAGGGGTCGGCGTCATTAAAGTTAAAACTCGTTCGGCGGGCCCCAATATCGATTCATAACAAATTCTCCTCGACCATATTCTTCAAAATTTGAGCAATACCCACCATCGAGTGAGAAGAACCAGTGCTTACACGGCCCAACCCGCCCCAAATCCAACAAAAAAGCCCTCCGGGCTATGTACCCGAAAGGCTTATTGTTTTTAAGGCGAGCGATGCGCGATTCGAACGCGCGACCTTTGGCTCCGGAGGCCAAAAATTATTGTATTTCTCTGTGTGCATCTTTGTTCCTTTATATTCCCATGTTCATGTTATCATTCATGTTTTTACGAATCTTAATATATCGCATTGTAGATTAATATGCATCAAAGTATACTCTGAAAGTCTACACGGAGTCTACACGCGGTCTACACAGGCACCGGGACAGAAGTGGAAAACTGGCAAATGAGCAACGAAAATTTATCAGAACCCAAGGTTCAGAGCTTTGTGCATTCCGGAAAATCGAATCAGTCCTTTTTGCGGGATGCAAAAACAAAAGGGCTTGCAGTACGCGCGACAGCTACCACAAAAAAATACGTGTTTGAGCGAAGGCACAACCGAAAGCTTCATCGGGTGACCATTGGCGACACCAGTTCATTTACACTCAAAGAAGCCCGCCAGAAGGCCCGTGAAATCGGTGTGATGATAGACGCAGGTGAAGACCCGGTTCAAAAGAAAGCCGAACAGAAAGCGGAATTAACCCGTGAAAAATTACTGGTCAAAGATGTGTGGAAGGCATTTTTGAAATACCACAAGCGCCAGTGGTCCGACGTTCACTATAATGACACCCTGTATTATTCCCGTGCTGCGACGGATACGAAAGAGGCTGGCATACTTTGGCCACTAATGGAAAAGCGCATGATAGATATTGATGCGGCCGCATTGGTTCAGTGGGCAGAAACCGCCACACGCGAACACAAAAACAAGTTCAAAGCGGTACAGACTCAACGAAAGATAAATTTGCAGGAAGCGGAACGTCTTGAACGCAGCGCCAAACGGGCATCGGCAAAGGGCAACAACAGGCAGGCGGAAAAGGATTTAAAAGAGGCCGCAAAGCTGCGAACACAAAAGCTCTCGAATATCAAAGGCAACAACACAGCACTGCGCCAGGGATACAAACGCTTTCGCGCTTTTTGGAATTGGGCCGTGCAACGTGAAGAATACAGAGGTCTCAACAGTTCGGCCATGTTTCAGCACAGCGATTTAACGCGACTGCTTCCACCGATGAAACCCAAAAGTGATTCACTTGAAAAAGCGCAACTGAAATCATGGTTCGAAGCAGTGCAAAAAATAGAGAACCCGCAAATATCAGCCTACCTGCAAATATTGTTGCTCACAGGTGCACGACGAAATGAGCTTGCAGCACTCAAATGGGAAGATGTTGACTTCAAATGGAAATCAATTTGGATAAAAGACAAAGTGGAAGACAAGCGACAGATACCGTTGACTCCCTACGTTGAGTTTTTACTTTCACGGCTACCAGATTCTGACACGTGGGTCTTCAGTTCGCCAACATCAAAAAAGACCGGCCACATCACCGAACCCCGGTTGGCCCATAAACGCGCGCTATTGGTTGCGGGCCTGCCCGATGACCTATCCCTTCATGGTTTGCGCAGAAGCTTCTCAACGCTTTCTGAGTGGCTTGAAATGCCCGTTGGTATCGTGGCGCAAATCATGGGGCACAAGCCCAGTGCAACGGCAGAGAAGCATTACAAGCGACGCCCTCTTGAATTGCTGGCGAAATCGCACACCACTTTCGAAAATTGGATACTTGAACAGGCTGAAATTCAATTCAACGCCAAGGCAGTAAAGGAAGGCTTGCACGTCGCTGAAGAGTAAACCGCTTTTCTCTGTGACGCTGACTTCGCATCAGATGTCCTTTTTCCCGCAAAAATAAGCAGCATTAATAAACGCAGTTTTTCTACCAGGCGAGGCGCAAACATTTTTTTTACTGGTTGAAAGTGTGACAGGTAACGCCACGCAGATTCGCGTTTTCTGTTTTGACTTTTTGAGCTGTCACCTTGTACGCTTGTTTACGTGAAAAGAAAGTTCAATCAACATACTTGGACATTCTTTCTTAATCGGTTCACGGCTGAATGAACAATCTGTTCGCAAGCAGTCAGTTCCCGTGAACACCAGACAAATGAAAACAAGGACGCACCTTGGCGGACACGTTCGTCGTAGGGATTCGTCCATCATTTTTAACACGTCCGGGTGACAGAAAGGGTCTTATCAATGACCACAAGTAACGACATTCCAAAGATGATTAGTACCAAACAGCTCGCTGAAATATTGCATTAGAAGGAAGGCACGATCCGCAAGTGGGCCTGTAATTCGACAGGTCCACTGACCCCTGTCCGTCTGGGAAAAAGAGGCGGCCTCCTTTGGAGAGAACAGGATGTAATCGCCTTGTTGTCCGGGGAAGTAAATGTGTTGGAGGAAATGTCTAAATCTGAACAAGCTTCGATTTCAGCAGAAACCGGTGAAACGGATGAAAAATAATAGGAATAAAAAAAGCGAGGCCTCAAGTGTTGGCGCACAAGAGGCCTCTCAAAATTCAGGTTTGTTCAACCCGTCAGTTGGCACAGACTTTAGCAGTTTTGTTTCTAATACACAATCCGCATCCGGGTTTATTGACAAACGCATTGTCCAGAAGGTGCGGCAATGAAAATACTTCGAACGACTACCTCAAAAAAAGAACTAAAATGCATATTAGCTGACTATTGGTATGTGAGCCATAACGATGTCGCGCTCAAAGCTGATGGTCGCATCTGCAAGCGTTTTGATGACTGCGACAAGCACCTTGATACTGGGGATGGTTGGCAAACGTTTCCCGGACTATTTTGGCGCGAATATAAGGGACAATTCCAGGCTGTTTTGTTGAACATTGGAAAGCGTTCGAAGATTTGGCCACCTCAGAAAGAAGGAAATCATGGCGGAAGGTAAACGTAATGTGCCGAGTAAGAATGCTGGAAGGGAATTCAGAAAAAATTATTGCGACAAATGGAACAGCTCGGAATTCCTTCAACTATCTCCCGCGCAACATGCATTGCTGGACTATCTTGAAACAGGGCCTGCGAGCAATCCCCTTGGATGCTATCGTGCGGGCATACCAAGATTAAGGGACGAGTTCCATCCCATGAAGCGAGGTGGTTTTGCCAGACTTTTTAACGAATGTAGGAAAATGAATATTTTCCAATACGATGACAAATCATCAGTGGTGTACTTGCGTAAAATGATCCCCAATAATCCGCCTCAGAACCCAGAAGCGGTTAAGAAGTATGCAAACATATTTAAACGAATTCCAAATGAGTGCCCATACAAGTACAATGTTTTCCATGCGTTAAAAAGGGAATGTGACGAAAGCACCGAGGGTATGAAAAACGCGTTTGCGCAATTTATTGTGCCACTTTCTGAACATATGGAGTACCCGCCGTTTGCTGAACAGAACCCTGTAACCAATATTCAACGGCACAATTCTTCCGAAAAAACGCAACAATTTCGGAGTAGAGAACGGGGGTCGACCAGTGCGTCGACTCAGACGTCGGCCAGCGGTTCGACCGACGCGCAAACCGATATAGAATCTATAGCTAATAGGAGTGCAGTTAGTAATATATATACTACGCGAGGTAGTGCTCAAAACAGCGAACAGTACTCAAGCACCAAACCAAACAACGAGGGAAATAATTTCAACCTGTGTAATGGCGCTTTTGCACTCAACGATTTTGAACAACCCGATTTTTAACGAGCGGTATCCGTCTGGAAAGTGAAAAATCAATTCAGATGCCTAAAATTGGACACATCAAAGCCAGACGTCATGATATTCTGTTCGACTTGTCCACTGGTGAATACACCGTAGAAAAGCGGCGTTTGCTATTAAACCGCGCGCCGGAATATGACCCCGATTGTGCCACCACAAGTTTCAATCGTGCGTTGTGGGACGTTTTCAGGCTTGAGGGGGAGTCTGATGAAATTGTTCGTCACCTTTACGAAACCATGGGGCAAAAGTTGTTGTTTCCCAATGAGAGAGAATTGGCGTTTTGGGGGTACGGGGATGCGTCCCAACAGATAGTAACCACCATTCGAGGAGTTGTACCTGCTGCGAAAAATGCATTGATTGTAGATTTTCGCTCCCCTCTATCGAATTGCTCTATATGGCGGCTACTAAGTAACAAAAGGTGGAATGTGTTTCCTGTTGGTAGGCACTGCACAAAAGCCACGTTTCTGTTTGCCGACGCGATGGAGAACGAAACGCCCGGCATTTTCAGAAAGTCGATTGAAGGTTTATCCCGACTGATTAAACGCGGCGATTTCAATGAACCCGAGACATGTCGTGATGCCGCCTGGGAAATGTTCAGACTTACAGATCCCGTTGACAGATTTGTCGAATACCAGCTTGTTGTTGCGCCCCATCTTGATATTTGTGTTTCATTGAGCGATGCATATGCGCGGTTCGTCGAGTACTACGGAGGAATTCCGAGCGCCAGCAAAGAACAGCTTTCACGCAGGCTGATGGACTACGGCGCAAGACCCAAATACAATTCATCCACAAGGAAAGTTGAGGTGTGGGGAATTGGATTGACGCCGTATTAACTCAATGGTTTCTATTATATACTTTAAAAGAAAACGGCTTACTTTTACGCAATTTGGGGCCTCTTCATGGAGAGGATAGCGTCAGCTGCTGAACAATGAGTGATTATTGCCGCGTATAATTTAGCGTCAGGCCCGGCCGATTTCCAGATACCACTCCCCAATACCATTTGCTGCATTAGTCCCAACCAACAGCTGTTTCGTATGCAATACATCCATTGTTGACATAAGTTGAATCAGCTGAATAGAGCTGCTCAAATTGCGCGTTGCACTCGCTGTCTGATTCACATTGTCGAGAGTTGCATTTGCCCTCTGTGCATTCATACAAATACGGATAATCCTGATTGCAAACAAAGCCATCTGGTACGTTGGGACAGCAATCCGCTGCAGATTCACATTCGGGTTTAATTTGACCTTCCCAAACGCAGTTGCCAGTTAATTCCTTTGTGCAAAGCACTCCTGTAACATCACACCTGTACCCGGTATAGCCATCAATTTTGGCAATGTTTTCCACGAAATATTTTGCACACTGGCTATTTTCACGGCAGGTTTTAGTTACGCATTTTCCGTCGATACAATCGTACAAATATGGGTAGTCTTGATTGCAGACATAGGGTTCAGGGACTGAATCACAACAATCTGCTGCAGTTTTGCATTGATCGGTGGGCGCATCTTCTGTTGATTTAATTGTGCATATGCCAATTGTACCCCAGCACAGGGTTTCACTTGTCATGCATTGATACGTTAAAGTTAATTCAGTATCCGTATATCGAAGCTCAAAATCTTTTTTGCATTCGTCGTCAGTCTTACATTGTCTTGGTTCGCAGTTTCCATCGATGCATTCATACAAATGTGGATAATCTTGATTGCAAATGTACTCTTCGGGTACCGAGTCGCAACAATCGGATGCTGTATTGCATGATTTTCTTTTAGTATAGGAACATACTGTGCTGTCTTGCAGCTGTACTTTTAGGCATTCACAGTACACTTTTGTTGAATCCGTTTCCTCACTTTCCGATGTGTCACTATCGGTTTCGGGAGCGATTTCCGAGTTGGTATCAGTGTCGGTATCCGTGTCGGTATCCGTGTCGGTATCCGTGTCGGTATCCGTGTCGGTATCCGTGTCTACGTCGGTATCTGCGTGAGAAGGGGCGCAAAAATCAAGGTCTTGGCAACCCCTATCTTCGCAATCAACTGCGCCATCGCTGTCATTATCCGCCTTATCAGAACACTGAATAGATGTGGCTTCTTCTTCATTCAGCGGTGTTGCTTTATTGCCAGAATTCTCCTTACACGAAGCCAATACCAGGATAGAGAAGAGAAAGAGGAAAATTTTCTGCATAGCCTGTCTCCTTCAAAGCCAAAAGAAAGCCGAATGGACTCGATTGATGTGAACACTCATCCCCTCGCAGAAACCGCGCTGTGGTCGCACCTTTGCTAGGCCACCATCCAAAATCACCAGACGGGACTATCTCTCTAATTCATATCGACATTGTCCAAATACGCGTAGCTTTAAAATTACTACATAAACGCAATAATATCACATAAAGTATAAGTTATAGATTGGCATTTATAAGTATCGGCAAAACGGATATGCACCATAAATATCTTAAAGATAGTGAATTTGACTTGTTATTCTGTACTCTCTGTTTTTGCGTCAGACGCTGGCGCTGGCTCAAAATGCTCGACTAAAAGACTTTGAGAACCAACAGAATACCAATCTAAGTCCCCTTCTTTGGCTTCTACCCTAAATGTAACCGTCCCTTTCTCGAACAACCGAATACCCATCGGGAAATTCAGAAAGAATTGGGCAACCTTGGGGGCTTGGTCGAAAGTGCCTGTGGTAAAAAGTATTTCATCTTTCTCTTTCATTTCTCGAACAAACCTTAGCGAGAGCGGACCTTCTGCTTCTTTTTGGTCAAGAATTGCAGCAAACGAAAAACGAAGATGATGGGCGGGGAAAGTATGCGTTCGCAGGACAGAGAGGGCATTCACCATCGTGAGGTTATTTGTCGTAGCATCCACCACAACATTTTCGCAAAGCACAAACCAACGGCAACAATACATACTTGGTCTCCTATGCTACCAATAGCAATTTGTTGTTGTTACTGCAATTCACTACAGAATTAGCGCTATCAGAGGTTTGCTGATCATCGGTAATATTTGTGTATTTTCGCGTATCCTCAATTGCTGATACTGTCATCGCAAGCAGACTGCCTGCCACATATTCTTCTGTTGCTCCAATACGTTCCGCCATTTCGGCAATACTGTTCACGACGTCTACAGGCAGTACCCATTGTACTTGAATAGAGCCTTCCGGGATATGGTCAGAAATACCGAGCAATGAATTTAAGGGAATTCCAAGTCCAGAGTGAAGTTTTCGAATCATCTCTTTCGAAAGGTTTCGTTTTCCGGAAAGCACTTCAGAAACCTTTGGCGCAGAACCGATGTATGGAATGAGGTCCACATTTTTTAGACCACCTTGTTCCATTCGAAATAGAATTGCATCAACAGGTGAGGGCGGAGGAATATCTACCGTCCGATCTTCATATTTTTCAATTTCCTCTACAAGAATACAACGTTCTTCCCAATTTGCATCACTTGGTTGAGCTGACCAAATGTCATCAAGTCTGCAAATAGCCCTTTCCAAATCGTTGTCATTTTTTATTTTCATGGGATTTACCCTCATTCCGTATCGTTTTCAAATCGAACTTGTTGTATTCAGCGTGTGTACCAAAAAATTTAATAAAAACTATCTGCTCCGAGAACGACACATTAACAATTAACCGGTACCGGTTGTGACAAATGTTAAAAATTATGGTCTCTTTCCCAACAGCATCCGCACCTTTATACAGCTTCACAATTTCTTGCGGCGTATGCCAATTCGCCGCTTTTGCCTCCTGATACCAACTATCCAACTGATCTTGCGCATCGGGACCGTACTTCTTTCCATATTCAATTATCCGGCTTTTAGCGATTATACGCATAGTTCCCTTTTTGGGAACAGTATTATTTTATCTACTGTTCCGCATTACGCAAGAGGTGGACAACTGTTCAGACCAATTTCAAAAACCTTCGCTAACATATCCCCATTGGTCCGATGCTGCAAGACACGCACATTTTTTTGCATAGTCTACACAGAGTCTACACAGCTGCTTTTCGGGAAGAACTAACAAAAAAAGCCCTCCGGGCTAAGTGCCCGAAAGGCTTATTGTTTTTAAGGCGAGCGATGCGCGATTCGAACGCGCGACCTTTGGCTCCGGAGGCCAACGCTCTATCCAGCTGAGCTAACCGCCCGTGCAGGGGGAGACATAATCACATCTTTCAGATAACGTCAATTTATTCGGTGGTATCAAACTGGGTCGGATGCTTTTTTGGAGGGATTTGGGGGCGATGGCCGGTAGGTCCTGGGGCGGTGGGTCAATCTGGATCTTTCTTCTTTTCCCCATCATCATCTTCGCACATATGACTTTGGTCTTCGATAATGCATCTGAATCCCAGTCGGTTGGGGTTGTGGGGTTCGGTTCGATGCTCGGCGCTGGTGCTCGAACCGATGGAGAGCGAGTCAAAATCGTAATCTGATTCGGTGATATGGGGGGTATTGTAGCCGCCGCCTTTGATGACGTGATAGTTTGTCATCCAGTCATATTTTTTTTCATACTTATTTGCCACCCATTCAAACAGGTTGCCGATTATGTCGCATACGCCGGTTCGGGTGTTTCCGGCCGGGCGATGACACCCCGCCTCCGGTATGCCGTTGTTGCCACACCCTGGACCGTGATTGTCATAAAAATTGGCATTGTCGCAGTTGGGCGCCTGCGCGCCGCCCCAGGGGTACGATTCGTTTTGGTCGCTGCATCCGGATGCGGCCGCATACTCCCATTGTTCTTTGGTGGGCAGTTTTCCCCCAAGCCATTTGCAGAACGCGTTTGCATCCTCCCAATTAATGCAATTTGCCGAGGTTTTTCCCCAGCGAACGATCTCATCGTGCTGCTCACGGTCAATGGCCAGCTGGTAGCGGTTGACCGTACAGCTGTCCCATGGGCGAATGTCTGCGTTGTGTTCGGGATTGTTTGCCCACTCGAAAAACTGCGCCGCAGAGACTTCCTTTTTCATAATCCAGAATGGCCGATCTTCGGGGTAGGGCTCGCGCGGGCAGTCGTCAGACGGAAGTCTGGCATCTATCCATACATTGTCCCTGGCCTCGTCTTCGAGTGAGTCGCTCAAGGTTCTGTCTGCGATATCACCCGGCAGCTGCGACAGACACCGGGTATCACCAACGGATGCCTTGCCGGCACTGATTTCGCCCAAATCCGGGGGACCCCCAACTTTGCGATCCAGATCGCGCACGGAGGATATGGCCCGAATGCTGTCGAGGCAAAAATGGAATGCGGTATCGTCAGTGGCGACGGATTCAATCTGAAAATGAATGCCCTGCAGCGCCCACAGGTTTCGTTCGGCAATGCCACTGTCGGTATCTTTGACCCGGTCGGGGTGGGACGCATCGCCATGCCATGCGGTGACCGCGTACGCGAGCTGTTCGGTGTCGAGGTGCGCAAACTCGCAGGCATTGTGTCCCTTTTCACTATCCCGACCCGTTTCGTCTCTGATGTAGCAGTACGGCTGAATGGCGTCCAGATTTTTACCCCGCTCCTTGAACTGCACGGTAAACCGAGATGAATCCGGAAATTGCGTCTGAAAACGGACATCGAACGCGATGCCGAGGAAGGTCTTTAAAAGCTTTTCCCTGCCGTGGTAGGGACAGGTGCCAACCGTGTGGGGAAACTGATAGGGTTCCTCCTCGGCTTCAGTGGTACAAAGGTCAAAGCCAATGCCCACGTACAGTTCTTCTTCATAGCCCCCCTTGCTGAGTTGCCCCGAGATGCAGATGTTTTTCACATCCCACGACCTGAAAGCGGACCCATCGTTTCTTTCCTCGTCAGCGGAATACCAGGTATGCACCGATTCCTTCCCATCCTTTTCGACGGTGACATAAATGGTGTCGATGGTTGTGCTGGGATTGGCGTACCAGTACCACGATCCCTTGATGGGGGTGGATTCGTTTTCATTTTCGATGAAGCCGTTCCAGTTGGGCATAATATCAGTGGTATCCCACTCAATTTCGGGCGGCGGCGCGGGCACGTTGATGCATCCAAAGAGACAGCAGACGCACCACATGGCAATCGATACCAGTTGAACCTCTATCCGTCCATTTTGGTTATTGACGGTCAATTTTAAAATGTCCATACCACACCTGTGCCAACGAGGGCCACGGGGGATGCCACTGATGTGTCTGTGGCTTCCGTGCGATGCGCGGCAAACAGCATCGCAGACGAGACGAGCAGGGCGCCGGCGAGAGAGTATCCCGCCACAGCCAGGGTCTGAAAGGCTTTGGTGGAGGCGATTTCTGAATCGTACCGAGGTCGCAGGGCCTCCTGTTTAGTGGGGAGGCCCCGGGTATTGTCATCTTTCATGCGCGCCGAAATCTGGGTGGCGTTGGTTTCATGCACTTTTTCCTGCCAGTGAAACACCCCCCCCAGACTCAGTGACACCATTCCCGAAATAGCCAATGACAGCGCAAGCTTCAGCCTGGGCGCCATGGGGGGACTGGACGGTGGGGGGGGATTGAATGGATTGGCGACCTGTGTCCCGCCGATTGCCTTATGGACAACTTCGGCGACCACTTCGGCGGTTTTGAGGGCCACAATCTCCGCGGACTCTTCGGCGTCTGAGATGGCAAAGTCATATTGCGACACCTTTTGGGCACTGGCGTCTTTGCCGCGGGCGTACACCATGAGGCGTACATTCTGAAAATCGGTTTTGTAAATGATAATTGCGACGTCGGCCTGGCTGGTGTCGGCGGCCCGTCTCAGCTCCTCATACATATTCAAAGCCGCGTAGGGTGAGCCCACGGTGGTGAGCACGTTCAGATTGGACAGCTGCAATTCATCATTGATGTGTTTTTCGCCCTGGTACCAGTAAAGCGCGCTGTTCTGCTCGTTCATGGATACCATCACGATGGTGGGATGGGCGTTTTCGGGATGGGCGCATGTCAGCATGGGCAACAGAAACAGAACAGCGAAAAAGCTGGTTGCGAAAACACAGGCGCGCCGATGGTTTTGAATTGCGTGTGGCAAACCGTCCCTCTCACGATATCGTTGTCAATGGAGACCTTTCAATCGTTCATTTTCTACAGTCCAGGAATTATTCGCACGATACAACAAGTCGTCGTTTTTGCCAAAATGGTTCAAAAAAAAGTAAAACGCGCGATAGGGTCGCGATGGTTAACAGAGGTCGTCGAACCCTTTCCAATCCGCTTGATAAATTTGACTTCAGCCAGTAGGTTGCTCCAATGACGACAAAAAAAAGTTCACGACTATCGGGATTTCATCATTTATCCATGGCAGAGCGTCAGCAGACGGTTTCGGGGTTTGCGACGGATGGCAGCATTGCGCCCCTGCAGGATGGCGGATTAAGTGATGACCTATGCGATCGCTTTGTGGAAAATGCGGTGGGACGGTTCGCGCTGCCCCTGGGGGTGGCGACAAACTTTTTAATCAATGATGTGGAATATCTTGTCCCCATGGCTGTGGAGGAACCGTCCGTCATTGCGGCGGCGTCAAATGCGGCCCGAATGGTGCGTGCATCCGGTGGATTCACTGCGGTGCATCCCCCTTCGCGCACGGTGGCGCAGATTGAATTGCGGAACCCGCACTCATCGGTTGAAGCGCTCAGACCGCATATTGAGCGCGTGATTCAGCTGGCCAACGATACCCAGCCCCAGTTGCTGAAGCTGGGGGGCGGCGTGGTGGGGGTTGAGCTGCGGGAGAATGTGGGGGGACCAAATCGCCATGTGGTGCACCTGGTGGTGAACTGCCTGGATGCCATGGGCGCCAATATGGTGAATACCATGGCAGAGACAGTGGCCGATTTCTGCGCAGAGAAATGTGGCGCGTCTGCGGGGCTCTAAGTACGCACCGATCTGGCCGACCAGCGGGTGGCGCGGGCCACATGTGCGGTGGCGTTTGAACATCTGGCGCGCAAGGGCTTCAGTGGCGAGGCGGTGGCAGCGGGGGTTGCTGGGGCCAGCGCGTTCGCACAGGCGGATCCCTATCGGGCCGCCACCCACAACAAGGGCATTTTTAACGGCATCGATCCGGTGCTGCTTGCCACCGGCAACGACTGGCGCGCGGTGGAAGCGGGGGGACATGCGTTCGCGGCGATGAAAGGGACATACAGCCCCTTGGCCACCTGGCACGTGCGCGGTGAGACCCTGTGTGGCACGATTGAATTGCCCATGGCCGTGGGGATTGTGGGCGGCGCCTCCAAAACTCATCCCGCTGCAGCCAAATGTCTGGAAATAATGGGGATTTCGACTGCCGCAGAATTGGCTGCCGTGGTCACCTGCGCCGGCCTCGCCTCCAATCTGGCCGCGCTGGCCGCGCTCGCCACCGAGGGAATTCAGGCAGGCCATATGCGCCTTCACCAGAAACGAGTGAAGTAATCCAACCTGCTGCTTCCCATTTTTGCCGCCTCCGGTGTCATCTCATCGGAAATCAAATATTCGGTTTGCAAACGGAGGGAATTTTTTATGCTTACAGGATTAAAAAAAGCGATGGGTATTGCCCTGTTGGGCCTTGGTTTGGGCCTCGGCGGCTGCAGTCTTGACAGCGGTTCGAGCATTGATAAGGCCGCGGGAAACAGCTATTCCGAAGATCAGTATTACTATCCAGGCTCGAACGCGGTGGACGAAGCGGCTTTGCCCGTGGAGGAGAACACCGCCGAGGGTGACAAATTCGAGGATGTGGGCACCAACCCGTTTGTCATAACCAGTTATGATCCGTTTTCAACATTCGCCGCGGATGTGGATACCGCCAGCTACGATATTTTCAGGCGGGATGTGCATAACGGCTATTTGCCGCAGCCGGACAGTGTGCGGCTGGAGGAGTTTGTGAACTATTTTGCCTACAGCTATCCGGCGCCCCAGGCGGGGGACGAACATCCCTTTTCGGTATCCCTGGCAGGGGGAAATGCCCTCGATGGTCAACGTTCGGTGCTGCGGGTGGCCATTCAGGGCAGGATGCCGGATGCATTCGTGAAAAAGCCGGCCAATGTGGTGTTTCTGGTGGATGTGTCGGGAAGCATGACCAGCGCTGACAGGCTGCCTCTGGTGAAGCATGTATTGACTCGAACCCTGAGTGTGCTTGATGCGGGAGACACGGTATCCATTGTCAAGTATGCGGATGGCGTGGGGGTCGAACTCGAACCCACTGCAGTGGAAAATCGCGCGACTGTCGAAGCGGCTATCAATGGGCTCAAATCCGGCGGCAGCACCGCAGGGGCGGCGGGAATTGATTTGGCGTACCGGCAGGCGGAGGCGGCATTCCGCGAAGGGGGTATCAATCATGTGATTTTGTGCACGGATGGCGATTTCAATGTGGGGCTGTCAGGGACCGACGAGCTGGTGTCCCTCATTGAGCAGAAGCGGGAAAGCGGCATCACGCTGACGGTGCTGGGATTTGGAACCGGTAATCTCAACGATGCCATGATGGAAGCGGTGTCCAATGCGGGAAATGGCGTTTATGGGGTGATTTCGTCTGAGGCCCAGGCCGATGAATATGTGGAAAATCGCATGTTGTCGGCGTTGCAGTACATCGCGAAGGATATGAAAATCCAGGTGGAGTTCAATCCGGATTATGTTCAGGCGTATCGACTGCTGGGCTATGAGAACCGGGCCATTGCAGATGAGGATTTCAGGGATGACACGGTGGATGCCGGAGAGATTGGCGCCGGACACCGGGTCACCGCGCTGTATGAAATTGTGGGCAGAAGCGATGCGCTGCCGCAGGTGGATGGGGCGCCGGCGGTGGAGACAGGGGAACCCGTGCCCGGAGAGCGGGAAGTGGCGGCGACGGATATGGTGCTGGTGAAGGTGCGATACAGGGATGTGGATGGGGCGGCGGATGCACCGGCCAGGGAAATTCGCATCAGCGCCACGGCGGCCATGATGGACACGCCGATTGCCGACATGGATGCGGATTTGCAGTTCGCGGTGGCAGTGGCTGGATTTGCCGAAATTTTAAAGGGCAGCCCTTATGCCAGTGACGCATATCTGCCAACTATCGCGCAGATTGTGACGGGGACAGACTGGCTGGCAACAGATCGGTCGGAATTCGCCACGCTGTTTGATCGCGCCCGGGCCATGCTGCCCTGAGATATTCTATTGCTGCTGGAATGTTAAGTGGACGATTAAATCGTTTCTGAGTCAGAATGATTTTTTATTGAAATTTAAACATATTTGGCCCTCCAGCGTCTCAGCATGATACTATTACAGTATGATTAGGTACTTAACTGCTTAATTCTTATTTGCTTTTTGCTTAATTTCTTTTTGCTTTCGGAGGCTCAAAATGACTCAGCATCAAAAACATCTGATTTATTATTTTTTGCCGTTCTTTTTGGAATCCCAACACTCAAATGATGAAGAAAACGTATTTGTATCAGAGGTACCTCAGTGGACGCGATGGGTACGAAAAAGTCGACGTCTGGGACGTCCGTCCGCCGGTGCAACCTATGACGCCCTGTCGACGGCATCCTATGTCGCCAATTAAATCGTCTCCACTTGTAAATCTCCCAAAAACGGGCTGTTTGCTGCGGTGCGGTCATGAGTGCCCAGACCCCTTCGGACTTCAGTCGATCCTGTCAGCACTCTTTGTCCCACCGGTTCCCTTCATGCTCTGTCTGTAAACACAATCCGAATCGGTCCGGACGTGAGATGGGCTCAGTCCGTTGATTGATCATATGACTCACACAAGTCATGGAGTTTGGTCACCGCATGGGTATCCACCGAGAATCCGCACCGCTGCGGCTGCAGGTGGGCAAAATACTGCCCGGAGACATGGGCCACTGCGTCATCGGTCGCCAGGTACAGCGGTGTGGCGGCCCCCTGCCTGGGACTCTCGTGACCACCAAAGCCCAAATCACCCGACAGTTTGCTTCTGACATCCCCGGGATGGCAGCTGTTTACGGTGATGTGACTGGCGCTCAGTCGATCGGCAAAGGCGCGGGTCAGCATGCGGTCGGCCTGTTTGGCCTGTCGGTATGCTGTATCGTTATCATATGACCGATGATTGAATTCGGGGTCTTTTATGTTCAGACCACCGGCCCAGTAGCTGGCCACATTGATTATCCGGGCGGTGTCTGCGCACCGGAGCGCGGATTCAAATGCCTTTATCATTCCAAAATAACCAAGCACATTGGTGGCCCACTGCATCTCGATGCCTTCGCTGGTGTGAGTCTTTTTCCGGGGACATGTGGCAGCATTGTTGATGAGCACGTGGAGTGGCCCCTCCCACCTTTCGGACAGGGCCTCAATCTCCCGGCGCAGCGAAAGGTCGCACACTTCAAATGCAATGGGGAGGCCCCTGTCTGGCGCGAGGGCATCCAGTGTTGCCACGCCCTGGTGGTGCGCGCGTACGACGATGGTGACGTCGTATCCTTTTTGCAGCAAGCCGGACGCAATGGCGCATCCGATGGCGCCGGCGCCCCCCGTAACCAGCGCTTTTTGTCCATTTTTACTGAGACGGCACATTCGTTCTGTGATGGGTTAAATTTTGTATTCGGATGCCAGCCGTTCAAAATCAAGGCGGGTTCGGTTCAGCTCCTCCACCGCCTTTAACAGTTGGGAAACGTTTTCGCTGCCTTCCATGGAACTTTCGATGACGTGCCCCACAGCAATGGATATCTGCGAAATGGCACTGGTCTGCTCAGAAACGGTGCGGGCGATTTGGTCAGCATGCTGATTGTTGGAATCCAGCACCTCGGTGAGTGATCGCAGTACCTTTTCCAGCCGTTCCAGGGACTGCTCGCCACCGTGGATGGAGATTTGACTCTCTTCGGTGATTCGCATTGTTTTGGTTGCGGTATCGGCAATCTGCTGGAGAAAACTGCGGATGTGCTGTGTGGATTTGGCGCTTTGGATGGCGAGATCCTGCACCTCTTGGGCGACCACTGAAAACCCCTTGCCCGCTTCGCCCGCCTCGGCCGCTTCGATACTGGCATTGATGGCCAGCATCTGAGAGTTGTCGGCGATTTGTTCCATTGATTTTACAACAAGCCCGATTTGATTCGACACATCGGACAGGATGGTCATCTGATTATGAGCGGCATCTGAGGTTTTTGAAATATTGCGCATGGATTCGAGAGTGCCGCGCACCACTTCAGTCCCCTCTCTGCCTTTTCGAACCGCCTGTTCACTTACTGTAAACACATTGCGTGCTATTTTCTCCGTTGTTTTAAATGTGGTTTGCAGCGAGTCAATGGTCTGTGACACTTCTTCCACAACAGACGACTGCGCTGAGGCGCTTTCGCCGGAACGATTGGCCGCTTTTCGAATCACATTGGCCTGGGCGGAAAGTTTCTGGGCGTTGACGGACAGCTTTTCTACCAGACTTCGAATGGCGTTGCCGGCATCTCTCAGCGCATCGACAAGGCTTTTGATTTCGCGAGAGTGTCCTGAAAATCTGAAATACCATTTTTTGTTCTCAGTTTCCATCGCATCGAATTCCGGCAATACTCTGAGGTCTTTTTGCGCAATCCGGTTGGAAACATCGCTCAGTCGCTTAATGGGGCTGGTTATCGCTCGAACAAAAAGATATGACGCCGGCAGCGCGAGCAGCAGCAGAATGAGAAAGACAACAAAGAGGTGATGTTTCAGTTTCACCAGTGGTTCATACAGTTCGTCCTGATAAAAGCCAGCGGCAACGATAATATTCAGTTCCGGATAATACATGAATACCACATCTTTTTGGCGTGTTGTTTTATCTGTCGGGTTTTTCCAGGGATACGAGATTGTGCCGTTTTTTCGTTTGCAGATTTCCCTGATAAAATATCGACCGTTCGCATCCCTCGAATTGTAGATATTTTTTCCCTCCAACTGCGGGTGAATGAGCAGATTGCCTTTGGTATCCATGACGAATGCGTATCCCGATTTTCCAAAGTGGAGCGACAGTATTTCTTCGCGGAATTGGGACATGCTGATGAGCGAGAGAAATTCTGACCGGTACGCACTGGCGGTGATGATATAATCCCATGGTTCAAAATAACTCATGGCTGCGGATTTGGGACGCGCTGCCTTTTCACCGGGATTTTTCCATCTGTATACCAAATATCCGGTCTTTTGTGCGATCTGCTGCTGAACAAACGGAATGTCTGAAATGTCCCGGTTGACAAATTCTGATTTGGGATGCACGCGCAGTGTACCGGTTGAATCAATTACAACCATGTAGCCTGTTTTGCCAATGGTCTGCGAGAGCAGGATGTCCGATGCCCGCTTTTTTGCTTCCGCCTCGGTCAGATGACCGGCCTGACTTTCGCTGTAAAGGTATGCGAGAATGTCTTTGTTGCGATCGGCGGTGGCCTGTAACTGACTTCTTATGGAGTGGGAGACGGACTGGTTAATCATCTGGCGGGCACTGATGGTTGCCAGTTCGATGCGCTCCTGTGCCTCTGCTTTTATCTGTGCACTGACAAACACATACAAAACGGCGCCAATGCCAAGGAGCATCAATAGGGAAAATAACGATACCGCAATAAGCATTTTTCCGGATAGGCCCAGATGGTTTTCGAAGAAATCGTTTATTCTTGAGTACGTAGTCATTGCCGCTCGCTTCGTTTATTCTGGTGGCTGGTGGTTTTGCACGCCAGCATATCTGTTCCAGACAAAATTGCATACACCTAGATTTATACTATCAATATTCCGATGGTAAAGTCGGTGACACGACGTCACTGGCAAAGTTCGCAATTAAATCTGTTTCGGGATGGATTTTTCGTTTGCACATCAGGGGTGCCTGAAGACTAAAAAACCATAACCCACTTGATGTTTTAATTGATGTGATCAACACTTTAATTAACAAAATCAAGATAAAAGCGGAGGCAAATGAATGACAGCGAGCAATTCCATTCTCGATTCAAGTCCCTGGAAAGGTAAGTTTTTTAACGGCGACTGGGTGGACGCCCCAAACATCAGCGAGGTGATTGAGCCGGCGACCCGGACGGTTCTGACCACCTGTGGTCTGGCCGGTGCGTCAGACATATTCGCAGCGACGAAAGCGGCCCTGGCGGCGCAAAAGGAGTGGGCGAAAACGTCGGTCAGAGATCGGGCAACCGTTTTTTTAAAAGCGGCGGAATATTTGACCCAAAATGCGGAAGAACTGGCCGTGATTATTGCGAGAGAAACCGGGGGGATTATTCCCAAGGGGCAGCACGAGGTTCGCGAAGCCGTGGTGCTGCTTCAGATGGCGGCGGGGATGTGTTTTCAGCCCGATGGCCTGACGCTGCCGAGCGCGCCTGGTAAGCTGTCATATGCGCGTCGCATTCCCCTGGGTGTGGTCGGAGTGATTTCACCTTTTAACTTTCCTTTGTTTCTCTCCCTCCGCTCGGTGGCGCCCGCCCTCGCTGCCGGTAACGCGGTAGTGACCAAACCGGATACACAGACCAGTGTGACTGGCGGATACATTATGGCAATGGCATTTGAGGCGGCGGGGCTGCCCAAAGGGCTGTATCACGTGATGCCTGGGGGCGCGGAAGCGGGGGAGGCGCTGTGCAGTGCAAAGGAAGTGGGGATGGTGGCGTTCACCGGTTCAACGGCGGTGGGCCGCAAGGTGGGAGAGGTATGCGGCCGGAATCTGAAAAAGGTATCATTGGAGCTGGGTGGCAAGAGCTCACTGATTATTCTGGAGGACGCGGACCTGGAACTCGCCGCCAAAAACATTGCATTTGGCGCGTTCTTCCATCAGGGACAGATTTGCATGGCGTCCGGGCGGGTGCTGGTGCACGAAAAGGTAGTCGGGGCTTTGACCAAAATTATGGTGGAGAAGGCGGGTCACCTGCCTGTGGGCGATCCCATGTCCGGGCAGGTGGCGCTGGGGCCACTGATTAACGAACGTCAGGCGCAAAAGGTGGACGCCATTATTCAGGACTCCATCAGCGCCGGGGCCACACTGGAAGTCGGTGGCAAACGGGATGGTTTGTTTTATTCCCCCACGGTGCTCAGCGGCGTGAAGCCGGGAATGCGCTGTTTCGAAGAGGAAATTTTTGGACCGGTGGTCAATATTGTTTCGTTCAGCAGTGACGACGAGGCTGTGGCCCTGGCAAACAATACCGAGTATGGCCTCGCCGGTGCGGTCATTTCGGCCAATATCAGTCGCGCGCGCAAAATTGGCGAGCAGCTCAACGTGGGATTGCTCCACATCAACGACCAGACTGTCGTTGATGAATGTGTCAATCCGTTTGGTGGCTGCGGCATTTCGGGCAATGGCAGCAATGTTTGCGGCCCGGCAGACTGGGAGACTTACACCCACTGGCAGTGGGTCACCATCAAGGATGAACCCCCCGCATATCCATTCTGATTTTTATATCTGCGGCCAGAGTCTCAGCGCTTCGGGCAACACCATGTCGATTTGTTTTTTTGAGAAGGGACAATCGAGATGCACTTCGGTGGACACCAGTCGAAGACCGTCCGGATGGTGATTGCCTTGGCCATATTTAGGATCCCCCAGCACCGGATGACCCAGTTTTGAAAAATGTTGCCTGATCTGATGAAATCGCCCGGTGCGGATTCTGGCGGTGATTCGGGAGCAGTCCCGGCCCAGGTCATCGGTGCGGTATGCGTCCAGGGTGTACTCGGTGCGGGCTTCCCTGCCCTGAATGGGAAAAGTGATTTCCCCTGTCTGGTCTTCAACGTGTCCCAGCACTTCGAGCTGGTAGACCTTTTCAACCTCGGTGCCCTGCCACAGTTCGCTCAACCGGGCAGTGCCTTTGCGGGAGTACGCCAGTGCCACAATGCCCGATGCCTCCCGGTCCAGTCGATTGACCACGTGCACCGTGTCTTTTCCGGTGAGTTGCCGCACCATGTAATCGATGGCGCACACTTCGCCATACTTGCTGGGACCAGACAGCACATTGACCGGTTTGTACCAGAGTGCCCAGTCCTTTTTCTGAAATAATGGAATGGGGGCCGGGCCGTCGTAGGCCAGTGCATTCTCGTCAAAATAAAATTCAAGCCGATCACCCGCTTTCAGTTCGTATTTAATCTTGCGCAGCCGCAACAGCTTGCCCTTTTTCAGGTGCGGTCGCGCAATCCAGCAGCCGCCGGCGCCAATGGCTTTTTTGATTTTAATTTTTGAGAGCGACGTCTTCTCCGCCAGATGGTCCAGCATGGACCCCTCTGTTCGCGCATCAATGGTTGTTTTGTATTGTATCTTCATATGTCAGACTCATTTCGCATTTGTCGCAGTCAAAGTGAAGCACCAGGTGAATGTGCGGCGCATCCGCATCCTCAAGGTGCAATTCGTCGGTATGCTGTCCGCACAATCCCAGCTCTCGCTTTAAACAGTAGCGGGAGGTCATTACTTTCACGTCAGTATAATTGTTTTGTGTTTCAACGGCGACCGGGACGTCTTTAACACCGCACTTTTCAAAGAAGCGCCGGGCGTACGAATTATCGATATTGCAATAGCCATCCAGCCCTGATGCCAATGCCGTGAATGTCGTTGGCGTGCATGGGATTGCTGCCTGTCTGCGAATGCTCACCATATTCGATTCACGCACAGATCGCAGTTTTAAAAGCACTTCCCGCCGTATTTCATTTATCCTGGAAACGGGCGCGAAAGGCACATCGACATCGTCCATTTGCACGTCTGTAACTGTAAATTCCATATCGCCGCATTTGCGGAGCTGACGATGCCAGGTCGCTTTCATTCGTTCAGCGTTGTCAGCCGGTTCGATGAGCCCATTGAGCGTGTTCGCCGCCGTAAAACCGTTTGCGTCCACCGCCAAAAGAGTAATCGTCCCGTCACGCTGTGTCAGCTGCAGTTGAACAGGAGACCTTCGAACGGTGTCGTGTTTTTCAAGTCGGGCAACAAACTGATAATCCAGATTGCGGTAAATCTCCGTGCCTTTCGAGATACCCGCGCCATCACGCAAAATAACCGCACTGGGTTCCGTTTTCTGGACCCGGGTTCCCCGCAGGAGGCGATTCTCATAAAAACAGATACCGTCACCGGCGTTGAGTGTTTCCATCACCGATTTGGGCAGTACAATGCGGTTGCGGGATACTGAAAGAACTTTTCCCAGCCGCTCCCCGGTCATTTTGGGCGATGACATGTTCACCATGGTCTGTGCGCCAATGGCGAAGCCGTCCACATATCCCCGATGAAATGTTTTGGACAGGTCCGGTGCGATGGGATTTTCATAATTATCCATGTGGGATTCATCACCGCGTTTTTTAAGAACAGCGTCGAGCGCCAGCCGATATGCCGTCACCACATTGGCCACGTATGCGGCGTTTTTGAGTCGACCTTCGATTTTAAAAGAGCTGACGCCCGCGTCGATAAGGGTGTCCAGCATATCGATGCGGCACAGATCCTTCACAGAGAGCAGGTGACCATCGGCGAGAGTGTTGCCGCTTTGGGATTTCAGAGAGTAGCGCTTTCGACAGGGTTGCGCACATTCGCCCCGATTGGCGCTGCGTCCCCCCACTGCGGTGCTCAGATAACAGCGGCCGCTGTACGACACACACAGCGCGCCGTGAACAAATGCTTCCAGTTCAATTTTTTCGGTGCCACTGCGAATGGCGGCGATCTCATTGGGATGAAGTTCCCTGGCGAGAATGGCGCGATGAAATCCAACCTTTTCGAGAAACTGGACGCTGGCCACGCTGTGGTTGTGCATTTGGGTGCTGGCAATCACGGGCATGGGCGGCAGACCGGCTTCAATTAATCCGAAATCCTGGATGATAACCCCGTCGGCCCCAGCGTCATACAGGTTGCGCACGGTTCTGGCGGCGTTCATGACCTCGGTGTCATTAAGCAGAATGGTGTTTACCGCCACATAGACTTTCGCCAGATACCGGTGGGCGTACTCTGTCAACACGGCAATGTCGGCCACACTGTTGTGGGCGTTACTGCGGGCGCTGAACCCTGGACCGCCAATATACACGGCGTCTGCGCCGCAGTTGATGGCGATTTTTCCAAAGTCCGTATTTTGGGCAGGAGCTAACAGTTCCATTGCATTTTTCCGAAGTGAAAAGCCGTTGCGGCGTTTCACCTTTCGACCAATGCATTACACAAACTGCGCTGAAAACACAAATGTGTTATCCATGGCATCATAAATGACCGTCCCGAACTGGTATTGCCCGGGGTTAGTGGACAGTTGTCTTATGCTGCCATAACGGCGTTGTTGGGGGGGTTAGAGTTAGGAGCCAATAAAGCGAATCATTTCTGATTCTTTCAGGACTATAGCTTGAGGGTGGTGTACTTCACGTCATTCGTGTTTGACAGCATAATGGTATACCGCTGTATTTTCTGGTCGGGTGACCCGAGGTGAGTGGAGATGGTCACATTCACATAGGTTTCGGCAATGAGCTGATTACCGTTGTTGCCAAAGTAATGCACGCTAACCTGGTACTCTCCCGAATCTGCCTCGGCATCAACAAATCGTTCCGGACCGAACCCGGTGGTAATGTCGTCCAACAGTACCCCTCCCGATGGAATTTCCCTTTGATTGTAATAACATTCATTGCCGTCGGGATCCGTGACCCACAGGTCAATATCGGTGTTATTGGTGTTCCAGGTGATGGTTACCCGCAAGTCATCTGTGGGAATTTCAATTCCCAGTTCGGCTATCCGGCCGAGCAGCCACTCAGTCACCGGGCTCTCGGGATCTCTGGCTCTCATTGCCTCCACCATCAGCGCATATTCTTCTTCAACGATGGTTTTCACCGAAGTATACCGGGCATCCCAGTCACCGGTCAAAGCGCATTCGAAAAGCAGGGCAGATAGCAGAGGCCGTTCCGTCCACAGTGCAATGGCGAGATCCCGGTACGATTGCGGTTCAAATGATCGGCGCATCAACACATCGTACAACAGGGCAGCGGCATGTGCATTTTCTTCCCAGGTCATCATGCGGTAGGCGGCAATGCGTGCCAGTTCCGAACTGCCCTGGGTGTTTTCCACAATACTCGATAACGCGCGAATGGCGGCGCCAGGATCACCGTCGTCCATTCGTCGCCTGGCCTCCTCATAAAAAGGCGTTACCACGTACGCTTCGTGGGTCATTCCGTTAAGATACATTGCCGGAACCTCATCCCGATATACAAGTGGAATATCCACGTCCGGTATAGGTAATTCGAGGTCTCCCGGAGCTGACAGCGCTTCGAGTTGATCCATGAATTTTCCGCCGGCGACAGTGAAAATCCCCACTGTATCCTCATTCGCTTTGAGCATGGCGAGCAAACGGTCCCATGTATCCGGAACAGTGTTGTCGCCGTTAAACGCAGCGTCGAGCACCTCGGCAATATCATTTGCTCCCAATGTTTCAGAAGAGATATCATCCAGTTGATACTCCTCGTACTCCCCATCGGTCTCCAACACCAGAAATGACGAAATGCGGCTGGCGATAAGATAATGCTGACACAGTGCCAGTGCCAGGGGCACCAACTCATCATCTCCGGTTTCCAGCAGTTGAGACACCGCGATTTCCGCGTATGCCCTGGATGCCAGTTCCCCGGAAGATATGAGCGTAACAGGGATTTCCAGGGATACCGGCGCGTCGCCTATGCTGCCGCCAAGGGTCACCACGGCACTCCCCTCCGCCATCAATCTGCCTGAAACAGTAATGGATGCACCGGGATAAAGTGTTGCCTGACGACCATCCACCAGGATATCGCCAACGGCAGCCGGAGTGTCTCCTGTTCCCGTGATCTGAATCGATGACAATTTCATACCGCCATTGAGATGAGCGGTGGCACAGGTGGCCGCGTCGCTTTCCGTGTAACAGTTGAAAATGGCCCCGCCCTTGCGGGTAAGGGCTTGAAACAGCTTCAGGTTCTCCGCGCCGAGGCCGGTTCTGTATGCGAAAAAGCGCGTGTCAAACGGCGTTTGGATCCCGTAGTCGGAGACTATCTGTTCAACAGACCCATTTCCCCAGTTCAGGACGCCGTCCGACAACAGAAATACATCCACCGGGGTGGCGGGATCAACGCTGAATGGCGGTGTCGCCAGGGTGTTCAGTGCATCTTCGAAATTGGTGGCGCCTTCCAGCAGAATGTCCTTGAGCTCGGCCATCAGTGCTGTCCGGTTTTCCGAAGTGTTGGAAACCCAGCTGTCCGCATACCAGCGAGCGCCGGCATCAAAAGTGATGACGTTGAACTGTTCCACTCCAGAGTTCGCCAGAATGCCACTTAATAACTGCATGTTCACATTGAATTTGTCCGGGTGTTCTGAAAGAGATGTGTCGATCATGAAAATGCCACGACTGGCCGATGATACAGCGGTGCTGTATTCATTGAGATTCGGATGAAGACGAACGTAGAAATGGTCCTCTCCCCGTATTGGATTGGTACCGCTCAGCACGTCGGCTTCCGGGGATGTGCGGTTCATTTGCACGCGAAATGCCAGTTCTCCCGATTCCGAAGCGGGCTTGCCCGTTCTGGTAAACAGAACACCGGTGGCGGTGGCGGTTTCAGTGACATTGTCCAGCTCCCCGACGTATGTTGCCCCGCTGGGTACATCCAGCTGCCTGGTGGAGTTGTCAGCGACACTC
The DNA here is from genome assembly GCA_016937015.1 of Deltaproteobacteria bacterium. Lineage (GTDB taxonomy): Bacteria > Myxococcota_A > Polyangia > JAAYKL01 > JAAYKL01 > JAFGXQ01. Next base: position 31,078 of record JAFGWT010000137.1, read on the forward strand.
AAAAGGAATTCGAAATCCACGTCTGCATCGGTGGAAGGAACAGGATATCGGTACTCCAACTCATCTCCCACCCTTGGCAATGTCTGTTCGTAGGAAAAAATAACCCGGTTGAATCCGTTTGGTTGAATGGGAAATAATCGCGCCTCAAAGGTGTTTGGGGCAACTTCTTCCACCAGCGCCGGGTCAATGGCTTGCGACGTGATTTCTTCATAGACTTCAAGGGCTTTGGTTTTCGCGACCACTCTGCCTTGACGCAGTTCGCCCCATACTGTGGGATCATGGGCGTTCATCAACTCGTCAGGCGTCGCTTTCGCAATGGTCTCCTCGGAGCTGTCAATAAGCGCGTCATCAGGGCCGAAAAATTCCGGCTCCGCCGACCCGTTTCCCAGAAACATGGCATAGCTGGATACAGAGGCATCCGCCGGCAGGGCATAGCGAAACTTTCCTTCAAGGGTCTGAAAATATGGATTGTGGAAAATGTGATCCACAACGGTTCTTGCCCGCAACCCTTCCAGCGTGACCGATGTCCGGATTTTTTCAAGCACCAGTTTCTGACCGCCCCCAACCGTGACAAAGGCAAACGCATTTTCATCAACGGTCCGTTGCCATGTTTGTGATGACGTTGCATCGTGGCCGTCTGCGTCTGCATCTGAGTCACTGTCTGTATCCGAGTCGCTATCTGTATCCGAGTCGCTGTCAGTGTCTGAGTCAGCGTCTGCATCCGAGTCGCTGTTATGGTATTCATCCAGATTTTCCTCCCAGTCCGACCACTCGAGGGTTTCATCGTCCTCAGGCGTGTCAATGCCGGCGGTATGACTGTCTGTTTCATCAGTGTCTACCGGATTGCTGTTTGTGCCATCGCTGTCGCCGGATTCCGAATCGGATCCTTCGACATCCGTCGTGTCAGTCCCTCGGTCCACACTGTCGGAGCCTTGGCTATCGGGCGTTGTGGTAGCGGAATCCTCGAACTCGTTATTGGATGGTCCTTTGGTCCCCGACGCGGATTTATCGCTACATCCGGCAGATACAGCCAGTACGATGCTCAACCACAGAATTGTTAATTTCATAGTCATACCTCCATTGACGTTGCGGTACCGAAAGAAGCAATAATCATGCAACCATGCCAATGTGATTCAACCAACTGAAAAGATGAGATTTTTTGTGGATATCCGAGTGGCGCATTGTGTGCCAGCCGGATATGCGCATGGGGCGGCATGTCAACGGCTGTGCGAAGGTGCACGTGATATTCAATGCGGCAACGATTGGTAATTCTGAGAGTTCTCCAAAAATAATCACTGCCACAATTTCATCAGGTCTGGCTATTTTTGTCCAGACTCAACCCCACTGACAAACATCAGGCTAAAGCTGTATTCTCCCCAGGTATTGCGGCTTTCACTGTTCGAACTACAGCGTCACCAGGCGTCCGGCGAAAAGAACTGTGTTGGTAGGGTTGTCGCGAATGACAAAAAAGAAGGGGCGGTTAAATTGCACAACAATGGGATCGGGTTCGTCGAGAGGCGCACCGTTGCCGTCCATAATAACCGCCGTTGCCGCGGCCGCTTCGGTGCCGTCTTCGTTTACTTTGATAAATGCCTTGTGAATAACGTTTCCAATAAGCAGTTCTCTGTTACCGGTCATTCCCGAGAAATCAGCGTCGCTGCTAAACGGTGCTTCCATGCCCAGTGCCTCAAGCTCAGTCTTGAGCGATATACTGTCGCCTGCGAGCTCAAACGATGGCAGACTCAGCCGCACCCGCGTCGATTCAAGCCCGTCAAAAATGTTTTGCAGCAGGTCGGCGCTTAAGTTGTTTTCGAAATCACCAAATGTGTCTTTTGCCGGCAGCACCAGCATCATCGACATCTCGCCGCCGTCATAGGCCAGCGACACCGCTTCAAATCCGTCTCCTGTCATGTACTGCATAACCTCTGTCTGATGCATGGTGGGCACGTCGCGTTCAGTGCCATCGAAAGATGTGAACAGCTCTGGGGACGTACTTTCCCGTTCAAATTGACTGGACCAGGCCGCATTAAAATAGATAACGTTGGTTAGCACCATGCGGGTGACTGGTTTAATGCTTCCTTCGGGGAGTAAATCATTGATGCGATCATTGGTCTGTTCACTGATATATCCATTGATAGCTTCGCGCGCGCCTTCAGTATTCCCGGCAAAGTCGAGAATTTTCAAATCCGCACCGTAATACCCGGAGAGTAAATCCAGATAATCATCGAGGAATTCGTAATCCTTTTGCCCCCAGGTATCATTAACGATGTGCAGCTGAAACGGTTCGCCATCCATTCCCGCCGCATTCTGACCACGACCGGCCAATTCCAAATCCAGGGCGTTAAATGCGTAATAGAGGGCGGGTTCAGCCAGGTCGAAGTGCATTGTAGACTGCATTTCGGACTGGGTATTCCCTTCGGCGCCGCCATAGGCCATGGAGAGGGCAACAGAAATGCTGTAGGGCGAATAAAACAGGTTGTCATCGGATTCCGCAGTCAGCTGACCATACAAATCCATGGCGAATTGGGTATTGCCATCGACACATTTTTTAATATCCGTTGCCGACACGTCCGGAGTGGTGTTTCGTTCAACGTCTCCCGACAACACATCGAACGCATTGTCGAACGTGTCATTTTTACTGTCGTTATCCGACCCACACCCTGAAAGCACCAATAGAATTGGTGAAAACAAAAGTAACATTTGGGCATTAAAACATATATTTTTGCCTACCATTTGAACCTCTCCATTTTTATTTAGTTAAGGATGATATACCCGGATAACACCGCAGCTTCAAAATTTGGGAAGGTTACTGCCGGATTTATTTTAGAATGGGGTAAAAGCGGTGTCCGAATCATGCTTCCTCTTTTCATCGACAGTAAATTTGTGTACATGCAGACAGTAGCAAAGGATTGACCCCATGACACTATTCAGACCATGTATTGATATTCACGGTGGCAGCGTTAAGCAGATAGTGGGATCCTCCCTCGACAACGCGGATACGGCGCTTAAGACCAACTTTGTGTCTGACAGGGATGCGGGATATTTTTCGTCCCTGTATCGCCGCGATAATCTGCGTGGGGGGCATGTGATTATGCTGGGGCCGGGAAACGAGGCGGCCGCTCAGATGGCCCTCGATGCATGGCCGGACGGATTGCATCTGGGGGGCGGCATCACGGCGCAGAATGCGCAGCAGTGGATTGAGCGCGGCGCGGAAAAGGTGATAGTCACCAGCTGGCTTTTTACGGACAGGGATTTGGACATGCATCGGGTGGAAACCATGGCGAAGGCGGTGGGACCAGAGCGGCTGGTGATTGATCTCAGTTGCCGCACCACCGACGACGGGTGGTACGTGGCTACGGATCGCTGGCAGACGATTACCCGAACCAAAGTGGATGGACCGCTGCTTCTGCTCCTTGGGCAATACTGCAGTGAATATCTGATTCATGCGGCCGACGTGGAGGGTAAATGTGAAGGCATTGATTTGGCGCTGGTTCGGATGCTGGGAGATGCCTCGCCCATCGCCTGCACGTACGCGGGCGGCGCCAAAGACATTTCTGATTTGGAAACCGTGGCTCATGAAAGTGCCGGTCGGGTGGACCTCACCTTTGGCAGTGCGCTGGATCTGTTTGGCGGCAATCTGGTGAAATACGCAGACTGCGTGAAATGGAATCAAACCTGTGGGTAGACGCCGGATGATGTTTGTTTGCACTTACCATGGTTTTCAACGGTCAATTCTGTGGTACATCATTTGAATGACAAACGTGCAGCAATCATCGATTTTTCATATCTATCTGATTAAACCGACCCATTACGATGACGATGGGTATCCGATTATCTGGAAACAGACGTTCATTCCCTCCAACTCGCTGGCGGTGCTGAACGCCCTTTGCCTGGATTTCAGCCAGAGACAGGTGCTGGGATCAGAGGTTGATGTCCGGATTACCGTGCTGGATGAGTCCAACACCCGGATTGTACCGGAGCGGATTGCAAAGGACATTGGTCAATCAGGCGCCAGGGGATTTGTGGGAATGGTGGGGGTGCAGACCAATCAGTTTCCCCGGGCACTGGATTTGAGTTTTCGATTTGTGGATTGTGGCATACCGGTGTGCATCGGTGGCTTTCATGTGTCGGGATATCTTTCAACAATGAAAACACTGCCACCTGATGCGGTGGATGCTCAGGCCCGGGGCATCAGTTTTTTTGCAGGCGAGGGTGAATGCGGCCGGGTGGACGATGTGCTTTCGGATGCCTGGCATGGCCAGCTGAAGCCCCTGTACAACTATCTCGGAGATATGCCCGACATCTCCGGTGCGCCACTGCCATCGCTTCCGATGTCAGAGATTGAGAAATCCTATGGCAATTATGCGCCCTTTGATTTGGGGCGCGGCTGCCCGTTTAGCTGCACCTTTTGCACGATCATTAATGTACATGGCCAAAAAAGCCGGTTTCGAACTGCAGACGAATTGGAGCAGATTGTGCGTACCAATTACGCCAACGGGGTGCGTCAGTTTTTTCTGACCGATGATAATATCGCCCGGAACAAAAACTGGCGGCTCTTTTTCGAACGGCTGCACTCATTGCGAAAAGAGGGGATGCGGTTTCGGATCCTGGCCCAGGTGGACACCGCCTGCCATAAAATGCCGCGATTCATTCCCATGGCGGTGGCGGCAGGGATCGACCAGATTCTGGTGGGCCTGGAGAGTATGAATGCGGCCAATCTGGTTCACATCGACAAAAAGCAAAACAAAATTGAAAATTACAAAGAGAATCTGAGTGCATGGAAACGGTATCCGGTGGTGATTACCGGGTCGTACATCATTGGTCTGCCCCATGATACCGTTGAGAGTGTCTGGCGTGATGTGACGCTGATAAAAAATGAATTGCCTGTTGATGCGATATATTTCACCAATATCACGCCATTGCCTGGCAGTGTGATGCATCGGGATATGGTGACCAGTGGGGAGTGGCTTGATGGGGATTATAACCGGTACGACACCAATCACTATGTGATTCGGCATCCCCAAATGTCGGCGGATGAATGGCAAAGAGCCAATCAGGTGGCCTGGGAGACGTTCTATACCCGAAAACATATGGAAACGGTTATTCGCCGCATGGTCGCCTGTAAAAGTGACAAAAAGCTAACCACCATCTATCGTCTGGCCATCAACAGCAGCCTTGGCATTTATACCACTGTTCATCCCATCGATGGCGGACTCTTTCGAAAGCGCTATCGAAGAGACCGCCGCCCTGGGTTAAGGTCCGCATTCCCGGTGACATTTTATCTCTGGCACGCTTTCGATGTACTGCGTGCCTCCTGGCGTTTTTACCGAACGGTGCGCCACCTGCTGGGATTGTGGAAACGTCTGCAAAAAGATCCGGCTGCGCTCAACTACTCAGATGCGGCCATTGAAGAGGTGGTTCCCCTTTCAACGCAAAAATGGACTCCAGAATCGCTGGCATCGTAAGGGGGCGTTTTTTGATGCGGTCTGGCGTCCCTGTTTTTTATGGACCTGATACGGACTGTCAGCCCAGGGCGGACAGGAAATTCACCGCTTCTTTCATTCTTTCGTCTGAATGTTTTCGGATTTCAATTGACCGAGACCAGCAGCGCAAAATCAGTGATGCAGAAATCGTAGGCGACGGCATCATATGGGGACCCATCCACCTGAATCTGGATGGTATGAATATCATTGAGCGGTTGCCGCACGTTCCAGGGGTCGGGCAATGCGTTAAACAGATAATCCACTGGCGCTGTTCCGGTGATGTCAATATCTGCGGTCAGCGTGATTTGGCCTTTCCAGATGGGTCGCATTTTCAGGGTCGCGGGGATGATGGCCCCCTTGATGTAAAAGGATGCGCCCAAGAGCTGAAATGACTTTTCCGTATAGGGGCAGTCAGTAATTGTGTACACGGTATAATCCACATCCGGATCGTGGCACACCGCGACGTACGTGCCGGCTGTGGAAACGGTATACGGATCCGACCATTTCGCCACCTCACCCTTTATGCAGAAGTTGCCGTCAGTATCGAAATAGGGCTGGTGGGCGATGCCATCCTCATTGGAATAGTCGTAATGATACCACCCGCCGGGCTGCCCAAGCACGTTGTCTGCCGCGTTGACCCGCAACATGGGTATGATTGCCTGAGGATCGGGAGAAAACGGCACCCGGACGATGCCGACGTCTGAATCCGCGGTGTCTGAATCTGTTGCCGCTGTGTCCGTTGATTCCGTATCCGCGGTTTCGGTAACAGTGACGGAATCAGCCTGCGTGTCACTGTCTGAAGCGCTGTCCACAGGGAATTGAGTGGCCGTATTTGTGTCTTCGGTGGCCGAGTCCCCAATGGCTGAATCCGTCTGCGGTGGCGCTTCGGTTTCCTGTGCGCCGCTGTCTGTTTGGGGTTGTGTGTCGGTTTTTTCGTTGTCCGGATTCGGTCTGTCCCAGTACCCGATATTTTCACTGGCACTGCAGGCCGCCAGACTGAATGCCATGCAGATCAGGACGACTGACGCCACAGGGATGGTGCGCGTGCCACTGGACATCGGCTGGTGCCATTTGTTGCGCGATCCTGGAGGGTTGACCGGGGTGCGCCCTGGGTTTTGAAACAAATGGGCGGCTGTGTGTGTTGCAGACTGCAAATGATAACCCACCTGTGGTGATACGGTTATTGGTCCGAAAGTTCCTTCAATCGTTTGCCAGCCGCCTGCGAGATGGGGCCAATGGGATACTTGCTGACCAGTTTTCTGAGGGTTTTTATTTCATTTGCCGTGCTGTTTGTCAAACGATATGCCTTGGCTTTGCCATACAGTGCCTCCCGTTCCAGGGCGCCAGGAGAAGCCAGGTACGCATTGAAGTGTGTGAGCGCGAGCTGAGGTTTGTTAAGTCTTTTCAATTCAATCTCAGCCAGGGATACCAATGCGGTGCGGCTGTTGGCGGACTGGGGATAGCTGCGAATCAACTGGCGGTAAATGGTGGCGGCTTCTGACCAGTTTTCATCCTTACGCGCCTGCCTGGCAGCCTGCAGCAAATCAGCCATGGAACTGGTATCGCCCCGATTGTGGCGGATATTGCCGGCGCGATTTTGGGGTTGGCGACTATCGTCGACCTGATCGGCGGACACCGTGGCGCCAGTGATTTTAGCTGTGGCGTCACAATCGCTTTGGGTCAGTTCGCTGAATGTCTGTCCCCCATCCAGACAGCCCAGTCTGAACAGCTGGCCAGTGACGACAGATGCAGGCGCGTCATTCTCAACCACTTTCATTCCCTGCCGACTCAGATATGCGGACTGACCGGCCCTGACCTGGGCTATGTTTTTGCGCGCGTTTCGAATCGTTACCTTCCCGCGATGGAGGTGGACATCGACATCACCTTCATCGGCCACACTCACCGAAAACAGGGTGCCAGTGACTTCAACCACGCCGTTGGGCGTGCGCACATGGAATCCCTCGCGGCTTTTTTGTGGATTAATTGAAAACAGCGCGGTGCCCTGGCTAATCTCAACCTCGTACCGGCGTTTGCCGTTCCAGAACACACGAACAGAACTGTTGTCGGCAATTCCCACGGCGATACCGGTGGGCAAGGCAAAAGCACTTTGGCCGTGCCGGGTTTCAATCCATTGCCCAATCGGCACACTGGCGCCCAGTTTCACCGCGCTGTCACCCCAGTTCACTTCGCCCTGCAATAGCGAAAAACGGCTTTGGGGCACCAGCTGTGTGTTATCAGTGGTTGGTTGGTTCAGGTCTGCCGCTGCAATGGACTGGCGCTGGGTTGATGTTGGGCGCGTCTGAAAGAAAGCAATAACGCCAACCAGAACTGCAGCCGCGACCGCGGTGCCAACAGCGATTGCCGTGATATGGCGGCGATGGGACCGAGGTCCAATGTGGGGGAGATTGGCGTCTTCCCAATCCGCCAGAACCGCACTGACCATGCGTCGTCGGGTCAAATCATCAACCCGGGGATGCAGCGGTGTATCCGGATGGTCGGGACGCACATCGAGAAGCAGCTCCTCCAACCGCTCTTCTGAAATTATCCCGTTTCTGTCAGTCGTTTTCACTTGATTCCCCTTTTTTTATCCAGTCGCGAAGAACTGGATTTTTGGACAGTACTCGTCTCAGTTTTTTCTTACCCACTTTTAACCGGTCCCTGACGGTCTCCTGTGGCGCATCCACGATTTGAGCGATTTCCTGTACACTGTGCTCGTGAACATATTTGAGGCGAATGACCTGTTGCTGTTTTATCGGCAGTGCGGCAATTGCCGAATTAATCTGAATTCTCAATTCCCGATTGCCAACCGTATGCTCGCCCTGTGGCGCAATCGTGTGATCGAGGGTAAGGTTTTGCAGCTGAGTTTGATATTTGCGGTATTTTCTCAGTTTTTTGTATGCCACGCGCGTCGAAATGCGACGCGCCCAGGTGGTCAGCGCACATTCTCCACGAAAATATTTCATGGAATTGAGCACTTCGACCAAAGATTCCTGAACAACGTCCTGCGCGAACACATGGCTGTTTAATGCATAGGATACAGTGGAGACCACAGTATCGAAAATAACATTCATTAACTGACGCTGGGCTTCCCGGTCGCCGCCGGCACAGGCGGATGCCAGGTCAAATTCCTGTTCCCACGGGCTGAGTGTGTCATTTTTACTCGGTTGGATACTGTATTTTTCCACCAGCTTCATACCCTTTTAGTACTTTTTTGACTTTAAAAGCGGTGGATCAAAATAGAAAAAAGGTGATCCCCACCTGAAATCCAGGCCACAGACGACGAAATTCATCGAACAGGACAGGCCCGTTTTCAATGTTGTAGGATACCATATTCATATTGATCAGTAGATGAATATTTGCAAAGAATTCAAAATTTCTGGAAATTCTGTACTGGCATTCAAAAAAGAGTCTGGTCATAACCCCCGAAGACCAATAGCTTTTTCTCATATACGCATTTTCCGCGGTGGACCCTGGGGTGTTTTTCTGGGGCACAATGAGCAATGCCGCCCCGCCGCCCATAATCAGTGCGGATCTTTTGATCATGGCCAGTCCGCCAAGTTCAATTGGCAAACGATTTTGTCTGGTCTCGAAATCATTTTCCCTGCTGGACAGATGACTGCTGATTCCCAATCCCAGATAGGAACGCAGCAACGGGACCGGTTGAAACCCCAGCCTGAAATTCACGGTGTGCAGCAGAGTCGGCTGGCTATTTAGGGAGTCCAGTTCATATCCCGTCTGCAGATAAACGCGGCCGGACCGCCTGGATTTGGGTGGGGATGACGGCAGCGCTGATGGGGGAGCGGGCATGGAGACCGTTGCGTCGAGCCGGGGGCGCGGCGGCGTGACCCGGGGTGTCGTCGGTGGGGCAAAGGCGTTTGACTCAAGCAGCGACTCGATTGTCGTCTGCACCACGATTGAAATCGCCTCCGGTCGGCTTTCCTCTCCCACGTCATCTATGCGCCGGGTAATGGGAGACGTCGAATCGGTATCCAAAAAGTAAAGCATGTCCCGAGTGCCGGCTTTCCAGAAAAATACCAGCTGCAGGTTTTCTGTGGTCATGAGCGATTGGGCGGCCAGTGTCTGATTGCCAATATCGGGGTCCGCCAGCTGAATCCACCGAATCCCGAATTTGATGTCCAGTTCAAACAGCCTGAGCTGAAGATTTTCCACAACCCGAAGCACTTCCGAACTGTTGTCCTCAAACACAATGAGCATGACTCTTGGGAAGTTGACTGGAGAGCGACTGGCGGCGTCGCTGCCGATTACTGACGCTGATTCCTTTGATAATGCGGGCATTGAAACGAGCCATATCAGAATGAGCCAGATGATACACTGCGCATTGCCGTGACGGCGTGTCAGCCGAGGTGTTTCCTCGTTATTGGACGGATTCGCTTCGCCGCAGGCAGGTGGTGTTGCAATGTCAGTGTTGTGCACCTCTCCAACATACCGAATCCGGGGACAACTGCAAATGGGGATTTGATTTAAAGAGTCAATTCGAAGTAGGGGAATTGGGCCAAAGTGCCGACCTCAAAGGTGGTGAGCAAGCCATTTTCGCGCCACATCGGGGGTAATACCCTTTCGGTTGGCGTAATCCGTCAGCTGATCGTCGCCGATTTTTCCAAGGGCGAAGTAATTGGACTGCGGATGGGCGAAGTAATAGCCGCAAACCGATGCCCCAGGCCACATGGCGCCGCTTTCGGTGAGCGAGATGCCGATTTTCCTTTCTATTTCCAGAAAATCAAACAGGGTGTGCTTCTCGGAATGGTCCGGACACGCCGGGTAGCCTGGCGCGGGTCGAATGCCACTGTATTTAACCGTCAGCAGTTCCCTGAGCCCCAGATTTTCGTTCGCTGCGTATCCCCAGAATTCCTTGCGCACCTTGAGGTGGAGCAACTCGGCGAATGCTTCGGCCAGTCTGTCTGCGAGCACTTTGACCAGGATGGCGTTGTATTCATCGCCGTCGGCTTCGTACTGTTTAACCAGCTCATCAACCCCGTTGCCGCAGGTCACTGCGAAAAAGCCCATGTGGTCCACGATGCCGCTATCTTTGGGCGCCACAAAATCCGACAGGGCCTGATATGCGCCTGTGTCTTTGGACATCTGCTGCCTGAGGGTGTGCACCACAAAATCAGGTGTTGCCTTGCCGGCATTGTCCCTGCTGAAGACATGAATGTCGTCCCCCACCGCATTGGCGGGAAGGATGGACAGAATGCCCCGAGCGTCGAGCAGGCGCTGGGATATCAGTTTCTGCAGAAGTTCGTTGCCGTCATCGAACAGCTTTTTGGCCTCTTTCCCCTTTTTGGGGTCTTTGAAAATATCGGGATAACGGCCCTTCAGCTCCCATGCGCTAAAGAAAAATGTCCAGTCGATGTAGTTGGCAATTTCTCTTAGCGGAAATTCGGAAAACACCTTTTCGCCCACAAATGCGGGGGGTGGTGTGGGCGATTTTGCAAAGTCGATATGGTTGCCCTTCTCTCTGGCCGCTTCCAGTGCCAGCAGGGTGCGACCTTCCTGTCGGTTCTGGTGATTCTGTCGCATCTCATCGTATTCCGCACGGAC
>JAFGWT010000138.1 GCA_016937015.1 Deltaproteobacteria bacterium
GACAACGGCAATGGCAACGGCGCCCCCGCCGCTCCCGCAGTTGGCGACCTGGACGGTGACGGCGTGTTGGAAATATTTGTCCAAACCTTCGAACACGGCATGGACATCTTCAAAGTCGACGGCTCCGCCGAAAACTGCCTCCTGTGGCCCACCGCCCGCGGCGGCCCCCTAAGAATGGGCCAACCCAGCTCGGCGATGTAACGCGCTGCCTTATCTCACATTCCTGCTTCACACACCTTACAGGCAAACAGCCAAGCACCCACCCCTTCAAAAAAGGAACCAAGGTGATTTACTCACGTCCATTCGAATGTTTTTACTGGAGGGTGACAGCCAGAGCACCACCACGACAGCACCAGCCGTGCCGCTTTTGCTCCCGAACATGCGCCCCCTGTTCCAACCGCCTCTTGTCACTTCAGAGTCGACGCATCGAGGGTGCCTATGAAGATATTCGCCATCCGAGCGGAGCAGTGATATATTTAGCATGACGGATTGGTAAACTGATAACCGCCAATCCGAAACTTACAGATTACAGGGGGAACAAATGAAAAGCGTAAAAAAGTTCGTTTTATTTACCATCGCGGTTGGTCTGGCTGGTGGCGGGTGCGGCGAAAAAAATTACAATGAACAGTATTCCGAGGACACTTACGTCGACACCGAATTCGTCGATCCGTTCTCGCCACACTGGGCGCCATGGGATCGCGCGGTCGTCGATACCGACAATTGCCCCTGGCCGGAATCAATTTCATCACCACACGCTGCGGGATTGACGCCGGAGTGCATTCCCAGATGTGACGAGAACAACATTTGCTGGCTGGGATCCGTTGACGAAGAGATTGAGTCCATGCAGGTATTCGATGACTGGCTCATTTATCGGCAGCGTATTTCACCGGGGGAGGCGGAGATACTGGGGACATCCGACATCATCTGGCAATACAACACACAGACACTGGCTCACAGTATTGTTCATGACCACGCAACCAATGTGCGAACGCTGGGCGTACTGGATGGCGACGCGGTTGTCCTTATCGACGAAAATTCTGAACCCTACACAACCATGTTGGTTGACCCCGACGGCGCAATAGCCTCAAAACCACTCCCCGTGGATTTCAGCAGAGACGGAATCCTTTTTTCCGACGGATGGCTGTATTCCCCTGGAAACACCCCACTTGCGTCCACCGAAGCTGGCAGCGGCGTGCAGCGGATGCGAATGGATAGCGATGCCCCACCTGGGATGGTCATCACCAATGCGGCGTTGCTGGAGGCGGTTGCACTGGATGTCCCAGGTGCTGACTGGTCGAAGGAATTCTTTCCCGCGGAAATTGTCGCTGCTCGTAATAATGTGTTGTGGGTACGGGGCCGACAGTTTGTCTGTGTCACCTCGCTGCCATTTTCAGCAGACGAATTACATTGCACCTGGCTTGATCCGGAGAATGGCTGGATTGGGGCCGCCGGAGATGAGTATCTGCTTTTTATCTCAGATACTGTGGTTAATCAGCACCCATATATCGCAACCATGCATACGCTCGGTGAAATCGGAGGGGCGGCGTATCCGCTCAGATACAAACCGAATTTTATTGATGGTGCTTTGTTTTATTTTGGTGGCTGGTTTTATTTGCCAGACCCCAGCGGCATCGTTGGCATTCGCCCCAGGGGGCTGGCCAGCCCTGAAGAATATCTGGCAATGCGGGCTGACGCACACTATTATCCATACCGCTACTGGATGCAGGCCGTTGGAGGCGCTTTGCAAATAGCTGGCATCAATCAGCGCGGTATGGTCGTTCATCACGGTATCTACGACTACCACTCCGAATTCTACAACACGGTATTGATTTCCATTCCCCTGCTCCCCTGCGCAATTGCCGCCTCCTGCCCTGAAAACTTCACCTGCAGCACCGTTGGATATTGCGAATTGAATAACTAAATGTCGCGCGATATAACGAGCGATCTCTGAAGGGCGGCTAACCCCCATTGACCATTCGCCCCCCTCCGCTGCAGTGCCGATGCCACCTCGACCACCGGGCATCCCAATCCGTCCGAGCATCCCCACCCTGGTTCAAACCGACCGTTGATCCCTCCCGACCACTACTGGTCCGGTCCAACACAACCTGGGTATGCTTAGAACTCGGAGCGCAGCGATATGCCGCCAATGGCTGAGTATATGCCGTTGCGGGGAATATAGACTGGCTGCAGGGCGAAGCGCGGGGGCCTTATTGTGGCGGTCTTCAGTTTTGCGCCTTTGCGCATGCGCACACCGGTCACCAACAGGTACCCCCCCATAAACGCTGCGCCCAGCGTTCCGATGGACCCCAGAGTGCCAATGACATTGCGTTCAAACCCCTTTGGCAGCATCCAGGTCATAACGGTTGCCGCAGCGCCCATGGACGCAATGACCAGCACGGACGCCCCCATTGCTATCCTCAAGGCACCAATGCGCTTTTGGCTTTCCGTGATCAATCGTTGATTTTCAGCGACGGCCCGCGCCGGGTCGGTTTCCAGACTCAAGCCGTGCCGCATCTCCCTCGCCGCTGCGATGTCCCTGCGGCCTCGCCCAAATGACCTTATGCTTGCCACATAAAAACCCACATCCAGAATCGTTGCGCCAATGGCCAGCGGCACATAATGCCGATCATAGGCAGTGCCAAACCATACCCCCGCGGCACCGGCCGTACCTGCGAGACCATACACCAGCAGCATACCACCCAGCCCGATTCGGGTGCGTCCTACCCACCGTTGCTGGTCAATCGTCTGCAACCTGTTCTGACGGATCAGCGCCGGCAATGTCGGGGAATTCGAATCCGGCCCTGTCGCGGGCGCATCGGACGCGTTTGCCATCTCAGCGCCAGAAACAATCTGCGCGATCCCATACGGCAAGGCCGAAAACACAAACGCACTGGCCCCCATCAGGATGCGCGTCCCCCCCAAAAGGTGTTGATTTCCAAGCAACAGACGCTGGTTTTCCTTTGCCTGTTTTAAAAGAACGTCGTCGCTTTCGCCTGTGGCGGAATCCCCGTGAGATGCACCGTCTGCCGCATCCTTTGCCATGCCCAAAGCGCAATATAAAATCATTCCCGCCAGCACTGACAGTGAGACGAATTGAAATGGATTGCAGTTTCTCAAACACACTCTCCTTTGGTTATCCGGGGTAACACTTCAAGATTGTTGTCAGTCCATTGTGCCCTCCGCCTGACACCTTCCATTATTTGGCAGTCCGTCGCAAGGTTTCTCTATGCGGCAATGTTAATCCAGCTGCCTGCCATTGTGCATTCCGCCAAAATTTCGAGCACACGCACCCCGGTTCTATACGACGCACGTCTGCTCACGAAACCATCCAAAGCGGCGGTAGTCTTCAAGTTCCGGCCCCGGAAATTTTTTGCACTGTAAAATGATACACAAAGAATCGATTTCAAATTCCTTTTCGATACAATATCCATATAAAAAGTATTGGGATGGTTCAAAACAGCAGGAGTTTCGCTTATGTATTCATTAAAAAAACCAGTGCGTTTCTATTTTTTTGTTTCGATGTGGTTTAGCATGGCATTGTGCATATTGCCCGGGTGTGATGACAGCAATGATTCTGCCGACGAAACGGCGGATACTGAGACGGCGGATACCGAGACGGCAAATACAAAGACGCCCCCCAACTGCGTTCCCGTCGCCGATGGAGAAACAGAAGTCCACGTGAACTATTCCTTTCTTCCCATGGCCAGCCTGCAGGGAGCGTTAGCATATTATTGCAATCAGGATTCCTGCCAATCAGGGGTGCAGCAGGCAGAAATTTTTTACCTGACAAACGCAAATGAATGGCAGACGACTTTTGGAGGAGACGTTCTGAGCGGCGTGGATTGGACTCAAAATGATATTATCGCAATTACGGCAATAGACATTAGCGGCGGATATCACCAGATTGTTCAGCCAAGGTTTGTAAAAAAAGCTTCCGGACAGATCCATTTATCAATTCGAATATGGTCTCCGGTTCCTCCAAGTGATATTTCTACAGATTGCATTGGTTTAAGCGCTGTTGCTATGCTTATCCCCAAAACGCAACGTCCTGATTCCTTTAAGCTGGGCGATGGGCCAACCTGCGACTCAACGGAAATGGGCGATCAATTATATATTCAATCCTGCACAGGCTATTAGACCTTTTCAGCATTGAGTCCTTTTATGGGCGCATGGATTGTGACCAGCCTGACTCTCGATGGTGAAGATAAACCGATTCTTAATGAGTATGCATTGCCTGGACAGTGGCCGGGGGCGCTTAGAAAGAAAATGTGACGGCCAGGATTTTTGTCCTATTGCTGCCTGACAATGACAGGTCCTGAAACTGGATTGGTGAATCTGGCAGATATTTCAGCCACCGAAGTGCGGGTAAAATGTAGTTGGCGCGTTTTAATTTTCGAATACCAACTGCCAATAGAACAACGCCAGCCATACCCATCAGCGATCCGGCGACAATTGCGCCTGCACCCACAAGGATGTTGAGTCCACACATTTCGCCTCCCCAGCCATCATCGTCCAAGTCCAGGTCGCGATAGCGCGCTTCGCAGTCATCAACATCGGCAATGGCCACACTCCCCAGGACAATTCCGGCGGTGCCGGTTGCCAACAGCAATGACCCCAGGACGGTGTTGAAGACCCCAAACCCTTTCGAACGTCTGTACCGCTTGATTTCGTAATCGATGAATGTGAGGTCCGTTCTGTTTTTCTGTTTGAGAAATAATTCGTAATCGCTGTGAAAGGTGTGATCCCCCAGAATCATTCTGATTCGATATCCATCACCGGGATACACCTCAGACAGATATTCTGATGCGTCGCAATTGACGGTGTTAAAAAAGCAACAACCCCAGACCGATAAAAAAAGAAACATGCGTATCATGCCGATGGTTATGAGCAATATGGGTGCCAAAGCGTAGCTGTTGAAAAACAGGTTCGCGGATGAAAAAAGTGAAAAAAAAATACGATCACATCTCTGAGGTGAGTGAAATTTCATTTCTTGTCCCACAGACAAACAGCCATCATCCGCCCCTTCAAAAAAAGGGGCCACCGGGATTTCCTCATGTGGACCATTCCTTCGGAGAGTGCCTATATCCGACATTGACCATTCCACCATTGTACATTCGCCCCCAACTCCGCTACAGTGCGCACTGCGCCTGGGGAGATGATACTGTCCGCAATGAGAGGAGACCGGTTTGGGTCATTTGAGTAAAAGCAAGGAACATCGCATATTGCGAAATCAGCTGGATCGTTATCCGTTGGGGGCGCCCGGGGAAGAGCGCATTCTTGATATTCTGGAGACCATTTACACCAAAGACGAAGCGCAGCTGGCGGCGCGGCTGCCCCTGGGATTTACGGCGATTGGTCCCCTCTCCAAAAAGCTGCGCGTTCCCGCAAGCGAGCTAAAAACCCAACTGGATGCCATGGCCGACAAAGGACTGGTGCTGGATTTGGAAATTGGGGGCGAAACCAGGTACTGTTTACCGCCCACCCTGGTGGGGCTGTTTGAATTTTCGATGATGCGGGTGCGCGATGATATTGACCAGAAAAAGCTGGCGGAGCTGTTTCATCTGTATCTGGTGAAGGAGCCCACCTATTTTGCGCGCATCAAAGACAACGAGACCACGCCGTTTCGCACCCTGGTGCACGAGGAAACGTTGCCTGCGGACTACAGCGAAATACTCGACTACGAGCGGGCGACCAAAATCATTGAAGGCGAAGACTTTGTGGCGGTGGGGATTTGTCACTGCCGCCATGTGGCCCATCATCGGGGCAAAGACTGCAAGGTGTTTGAACTGGAATCGTGTCTGTCGTTTGGTGAAGTGGGCCGATACCTGGTGCGTCACCGCTTTGCCCGGCTAATCAATCACACAGAAGCGCTCGACATAATAACCCGCGCCAAACAGGCGGGCATGGTGCATATCGGCGACAATGTGCAGCGCGAACCCAATTACATGTGCAACTGCTGCAGCTGCTGCTGTGAGGTAATCGGCGCGTTTAAAAACCTGGACTTTTTTACCAACACCTTCAGTTCCAACTTTGAAGCTGTGGTAAATACCCAGACCTGCAATGGCTGCAAGGCCTGCGCGATAGCCTGTCCGGTGGACGCCATTGAAATGCGCGACGCCGGTAAAACAAAACCGTCCGGCAAACCGATGCCCCTCGCTGTTGTTGATAAAGACACGTGCATTGGCTGCGGCGTGTGTGTTCCCAAATGCCATTCCGGGGCTATTACGATGCTGCCTCGGCCGCAAAAACATATTGTGCCGGAGAACACCATCGCCCGCACCCTGATGATGGCGGTTGAAAACGGCACCCTGCAAAATCTGCTCCTGGATAAACATGCCTCCATGGGCAGCGCCGCCATCGCCGCGTTTATTGGCGCATTGTTGAAGTTGCCACCAACCAAACAACTGCTGGCGCAACGGACCATCAAATCAAAGTTTGTTCATTTCCTGGCATCGAAGGCATAACAATCTTTTCCCTACTCCGCCGGTGCGGCGTTCAGGGTGATCACAAACACCGTGCCAACGCCGGGTTCACTTTCGACATCGATGCTGCTGTTGTGATTTTTAAGAATATTGCGCACGATGGACAGCCCGAGGCCTGTGCCCTTGCCCACGTCTTTGGTGGAGAAAAAAGGTTCAAAGACTTTGCGCAGCTCCTTTTTTTCAATCCCACATCCGGTATCTCGCACCGACACCGCAATCAGACCATCCAGCGCACGTTTGGCAGTAATCACAATCTGGCCGCCGGATGGTCCGAGGGCGTGACAGGCATTGGTCACCAGGTTGACAAACACCTGCTCCAACTGGCCCTCGATTCCAAACACCCCTGGCAGCTGAGCTTCACAGTCCACTGTCACTGTGGCATGGTACTCATGAATGACATGCTCGCAAAACGATACGGAGCGACGGATCACTTTTTCGAGTTGAATGGTGTCCGGTGTGTCTTCAGAGGGACGGGCGTACGCCACCAAATCCTTGGTGAAGGACTTGATGCGCTCAGCGCCCTCGATAATGCTGTTTATTTTCTGAACATCCGCGTCATCAATGACCGTCCTGAGTTTGCGGGAAAGATAATTGGCATACACCGAGATGGACGTGAGGGGATTGTTCAGTTCGTGGGCCACCCCCGCCGCCACCTGCCCCAGTGTCGCCAGTTTTTCGGAGTGAATAATCTGTCGCTGCAAATCCTTGACGAGCGTTAAATCCTGCCCCACAAAAATGACCCCTTCAATCTGCCCAAGAGAATTGTAAATCGGCGCCGAGTTAAACGCGATATGGGCCACGTCATCTGTGCCGCTTTTGGGAAATTTCATCTCTATGTTGGTGGCGGATTCGCCCTGCACCGCGCGCAAAATGTAGGGCAACAGTCTGGCGCGATTGGCGGAGGGCACCAGCGCCAGCAATTCACGGCCCATAATTTCCTCCCGGGTCATTCCGGTGAGGGTCTCGAAGGTTTTATTGAGCAGATACACCTTGCCATCCTGATCGACCACCACCACCGGCGCGTTGGCATTATCGAGCAACTTTTTCCAATAGTTTTTTAGCACCAGGGTGTCGCTCATCAGCTTGGTGTTGCGCAACGCCGCCACCAAAAGATGAACAAATGGCAAAGAGGCATTTCGATATATTTCAAGCCGATCGGTGTTTTCTCTGAACTCCAGGTTCATCATGCCGTAGAGATTTTTGCGATCGCACAAAAGCATGCCAAAACCGGTCCGGCCATCTTCAAAAATGGGCACATAAGTGTCGTGGTGCGTCACATCCGCCTGGGACAGAATATCTTCGCGCTCGTTGTCCCGCAAAGTGATGCCTTCCATAGCGCGGGACGTGATGCGAAAACGCTCGCGCTCCGCTTCCTTCAGCCTGCCGTTGGCATACACTAAATCGAACTTATGACTTTCCTCCTTGAGCAGCCGAAAACACAGCAGACATTCGGGAAACAGCTTTTCAAAGGTTCTGGCGAACAGCTGCAGCAACTCATCCTTGGGCATGGTGACATGCATTTCCTGAGATACCGACACCAGCGACTGAATAAAGAGCGGACTCGACAGGGACAACACCATCAGGAATTCTCCTCCTCTGCCTCCTCACCGCTGGATCGCTCAAGATCGATGATTTTCGATTGCCCCACATAGTCCTTGGTGGTGTACTCGGTCAGCTTGGCAAGCTTGCGAACAATCGATGTCATCCGGTCCACCTCCTGCTCCATCGCGTTGAGCAACCGGGTGGTATGCCCCTCGGAATCATGAAGCACCCGCTTGAACATCGCCACACTGGTGAGCACGGCCGTCAGCGGTTGATTCAACTCATGGGCAGCGGCACCAGCCACTTCCATGATTGCCGCCTGCTTTTCGGATTTGATAAGCTGCTCCTGCGCCTCAACCAACTGCCGTGCGGTCATCCGTTCCTCGGTGACATCACGCATGGTAAGGAGTGTCATTCCTTCGGTTCCCAGCAACGCCGCCGACGTGGACACGATTTTCTGCAGCGCTGGCCCCTCGCCCTCGGTTGTAATTTCCAGGTCAATGGATACTCGCCGACCTCGTTCACTCTGTTCAATCAGCGACTCAAAATTGGCAATTTGGCTGGTGGGCAACATATTGAAAAAAGGAACGCCTTTAATTTCCTGGACTGTATGCCCCAAAATCGCTGCACCCTCCGGGTTGATAAACACCACCACACCGGAATCGCTGATGACCACCATGCCGTCCACTGCACCGTTAAAAAAATCCTCGTATGGCTGAAGGGCGGCCAGTCGATTCTGAGCTTCGCTCTGCACCCGCTTTATCTGCTGATCCTTCTTATGCAGCGACTCGGTAATCTCGTGATTGCGCAACGCAATGGCTGTGGCGTTGGCAACCGTCTGACAGAAAACCAACTCGCGCTGATGAAACATCTCCCGCTGATCAGAATAACGCAGAAAGATAACGCCGAGCACATTGTCTTCCTCGACAATTGGAAACAGCGCAATGGACTTCACACTGACGCTTTTGAGCTTGGGCAATACACTGTGGAGAACTTTGGAATCCGACACATCGGACACAATCAGCGGACTGCCGGTTTCCACAACACTCTTAATCTCCGGATATCCGTCGAGGTTAATAATTAAATCCTGAATCTCCGCATCATCACTCGATGCGATAACAAGACCCAAATCCCCCTCCGGACGCACCAGCACCACTGACCCCCTATCCGCATGAAGCTCTGCGGACAGAATCGAAATCATATCGTAAAGGCTGTCGAGCAGGTCACCTGTCCCCACCAGTTTGGAGGTAATCTCTATCAGCATCCAGGAATCCCGTACCTTGAACGCCAGCTGCTCCGCAGTGGAAATCCGCTTGGACTGCGCGCCCACCCGAGCCAGTAAACTGAATACCGTAAAAGGCGACACTAGAACATCGTCAACAGATGCATCCATCAGTTGTCCCACAAGGTCGGTATATCCATCAATGATGGCTATAATACCCACCTGACGCGAATCATTGTCGCGAAGGACTTCGCACAGTTTCAGCACCTTCTCAACCCCGAGCTTTGTATCGATCAGGAAGAGCCGGCTCAGTCCCGTATCCATCGCCTGTATCGCTTCTTCAACAGTGGCTATCAACACCAGATGACAGTCCGCCTGATACAGTCCCTCTTTTATTTTCTGGTGCAGTTGTATATCTGTTGTCGCCAAAGCGATTGTTTGAGGTTGAATCATGACGTTTGTTATATATCTTAATTTCTAAAATCACAATTAAAGACGGCGCAGTATCACGTCATCGCCGTCCAGCCATCATCCCGGTATATTCGCTGTCCGTCCTGTCAGCCCTGCACCGGTCTCAGTCCATTTTAGCAGTGATACAGAGGGTGTGTCTCACAATTGTCTCCTGCCCATGGAAATTCTCCATTTATGAAGAATATTCTAAAATCATAGGCCCTATTTTCCACGATAATAATCGGTCATGGCGTATACTGTCCGCCAAAACAACCGGAATTCTGTATATGCACAGCAGAATGAGTTAAAACACTGCAGCTATGGTATAAAAATTGCTCAACATTGCTCGGCGCCTGAACAAAACGATCCGGGGCTGGTAACTGTCCTCGATACTTACGGATGTATTGAACTGAATGTATTGAACTGAAAGGATACCGATAATGGCAAAGATCGCTAACAATATAACGGAACTCGTTGGTGGCACACCACTTGTTCGATTGAACCGAATGGCACCGGAAGGAACGACCGTACTGGTAAAGCTGGAATCATTCAACCCCTGCTCCAGTGTAAAAGACCGCATTGCCGTAAACATGATTGCATCCGCACAAGCCAGTGGAAAACTGAACAGTGACACCACCATCGTGGAACCCACAAGCGGCAATACGGGTATTGGTCTGGCGTTTGTATGCGCAGCCAAAGGGTATCGTCTGATACTGACCATGCCCGATACAATGAGCATTGAGCGGCGAAAAATGCTCTCCGCCCTTGGCGCCAAACTTATTTTGACCCCTGGAAACGAAGGCATGAAAGGCGCCATTGCACGCGCTGAGCAACTGGCTGGTGAAAACGCCAATCATTTGCTCCTTGGGCAATTTTCCAATCCCGCCAATCCCGATATTCACAGGAAAACGACAGCCCTTGAAATATGGGAGGATACGGATGGGAAAGTGGATATTTTTATCGCCGGGGTCGGCACGGGAGGTACAGTGACGGGCGTGGGTGAAGTGCTCAAGGAACACCGGCCTGACATAAAAATCGTAGCGGTCGAACCAGCGGATTCGCCGGTCATCTCCGGCGGGGCGCCTGGCCCCCATAAAATACAGGGTATTGGCGCGGGATTTGTACCGGACAACCTGAACGTGGATGTGATTGATGAAATTATCACAGTTGATCACGTGGCCGCTGGAGAGACCGCCCGCAATCTGGGTAAGCTGGAGGGTATCCTGGGAGGGATCTCCTCAGGGGCAAATGTATTTGCCGCTCTTGAACTCGCCGGTCGTCCGGAAAACAAAGGAAAAACAATCGTTACAGTTGTTTGCGACACTGGAGAGCGCTATTTAAGTACCTGGTTGTTTGAACAATGAGTCTACAAACCAACTCCGTACGCGTGCCCTTGCGAACGCGTTTGCCATTTAAGGAGTGGCGCATATGAGTGAATCTTCAAACCCGGTACATACCTGCTGCACCAATCAGTCCCCCGCGGTCTCCGATGGCAGCGAGGAGCGAATCCAACTTGCGGACATCGTCAATGCGCTCTGCACCCACTGCAGGGAAGACGGTAAGAACGGACTGGCCAGCCCCAAACCCATGCCGCTGCCGAAGCGCTCAAAAATAATCGAGATTGTGGAAGAGCTGCGCAGCGTCCTGTTTCCGGGGTATTTTGGTACGTCCAATATCAACATGGAGAACATGCGATTTCATGTGGGCTCGGCCCTGGACCACCTGCAAAGGGCCTTTTCAGAACAGATTCGACGGGGGCTCTGCTTCCGTTGCCCACAGGTCAACGCCGGGGATGCCAAATGCCACGACTGTGAAAGACGGGCGTTGCGAATTACCAACCAATTTACGGCGAAGTTGCCGGAAATACAGCGTATGCTGGCAGCCGATGTCCGCGCGGCATTCGAAGGCGACCCGGCAGCCAATACCCCGGATGAAGCCATCTTCTGCTATCCCGGTATTCTGGCGATTACCAACTATCGCATTGCCCACGAACTGTACAAACTTGATGTTCCGGTCATTCCGCGCATCATCACAGAACACGCTCACAGTATCACCGGCATCGATATTCATCCCGGCGCCACCATCGATGAAGGGTTATTCATCGATCACGGCACTGGCGTGGTGGTGGGGGAAACCTGTATTTTTGGCAAACACGTCAAACTGTACCAGGGCGTCACCCTGGGCGCCAAAAGCTTTCCCAAGGACGAAGATGGCAATCCAGTCAAGGGCATTCCAAGGCATCCCATTGTTGAAGACGACGTCACCATTTATTCCAATGCCACAATCCTCGGTCGCGTTCGCATTGGTCGCGGCTCCGTGATTGGTGGCAACGTGTGGCTTACCCACGGGGTGCCACCCAACAGCCACGTCACTCAGGCGAGACTTCGCGAAGATGCCTTCAGCGATGGCGGTGGCATATAGATAAGCGAGGGGCGCGATGCCCGGCATTCTCACAACTGTTTTAGTCGAATCCTTTAATTTGTTTGCACTGATGGCGCCCTACCTGCTGCTTGGAATTGTGGTTGCGGGAATTATGCACGTGGTGCTGCCCGTGGACTTTGTGTCCCGGCGCCTGGGCAGAAAAAGCATCGGCGCGGTGTTCAAGGCCGGGGCCCTTGGCGTGCCGATTCCCCTGTGTTCGTGCGGCGTGGTGCCCGTGGCAGCATCCTTAAGTAAAAACGGCGCAAGCAAAGGGGCAACCGTCAGCTTCCTGGTGACAACCCCTACCTCCGGGGTGGACTCCATGTTCGCCACATACTCACTTCTGGGCTGGCCCCTGATGGTCCTTCGAGTCGTTGCATCATTCATTCTCGGTATTGTGGCCGGTGCACTCACAAATATCGCCGATACCGAGGCGCCCGCACCCAAAAAAGCCGGAGTGGACACAGTCAGCAAAGGCGGTCATGCGGTCACGCGTGCACTGACGTATGCGTTTACTGAACTGTACGGAGGAATATCCAGACCATTGCTCGTTGGCTCGCTGCTGGGCGGCGTGATCACTGCACTGTTGCCACCGGACCTGCTCTCTGAAACCGTGGGAACCGGTATTCTGTCGTACCTTGTCATGCTGGCGGTTGGTATTCCACTCTATGTCTGCGCCAGCGGTTCCATTCCATTCGCCGCCGCACTGCTGGCCAAAGGCATCAGTCCCGGCGCTGCCCTGATTTTTCTCATCGTTGGGCCCGCCACCAATGCCGCAACGGTCACAGTGGTATCCCAAATGCTGGGCAAAAAAACCCTGATGATTTATCTCGCGGTACTGACTGTGGGCACCCTTTTTATGGGCGCCACCACCGACTGGCTGTTCACTGCCGTCCCGCTCCCTTTACCCCTCACGGGACATATTCACAACCACGGCGGAGAGGGGCCTGGCTGGATTGAAATCGTCTCCGCGACCGGACTGCTCGCACTCTCTCTCTATTATTTAGTATTGCCGCTTATTCGAAAAATGCGCGGCCCCAAAAAGGGTGATCAGATGATTGAATTAACCGTCAACGACATGACGTGTGGCCACTGCGCCAAAACCATCGAAAATGCCGTGTGCGATTTGCAGGGTGTCAAATCGGTTCACGCCAACCCGGACAGTAAAAAGGTGTTGATTGATGCGAACGAAGATTTGAAACAGACTCTCAAAGACGTCATCTCAAAAGCCGGTTACACACCGGAATAAGCCTGCCCCCGGATCGAAGCCATGCAAAATTGAGCCTGCGACAGTCGCAGAAAGCCAATGGTTTCGATAGCGACCAATAGCGCAGTAAGATCATTTTTGGATAGACGGGGTCTATTCATCCATTCATACCGCTGGCAAATAATGTCTATTCCACGATACGGACTTCGGTGCGGCGGTTTTTCGTGCGGCCTTCGACGGTTTTGTTGGAAGCAATCGGCTTCTGGTCCCCATACCCTGTCACCGCAATACGGTCTGCATCTATGCCCTGACTGACCAGATATTTTTTTACTTCGTTTGCTCTTTGCTCAGACAGATTCAGATTTTTCTCAGGGTCCCCCTGATTATCCGTGTGTCCGGACAGCTCAACGTAAATTTCAGGTCGAATTTTCATGTACTCCACCAGTGGCTGCAGCTTTTTGTGAGAGCTCTTTTTCAGATTCGCCGTGCCCATATCAAACGTCACCCCTTCAAGGATGTATTCCTTGTCCATCGACCCGTCGTAAGTCATAGTCAACGAATACCGCTGCTCCGGACCCGGTTTAATGTCAAACCACTCGGAGTGTCCGCCGGTTTCGCCGGTCAGAGACATAAACCGAATATCGTAAGTAAATCCGGTTTCAACTATAAGCTGAATTTTACCACTGGCATCAGATACCCGACGGATAGGCTTTTTGATGTAACCCTTCTGGACATTGATCACCACCCCTTCGAGAGGCTTTCCTTTTTTGTCCTGAATGGTAATCAGAATCAGTGCTTCCCGCTCCTTCAGTTCGGGTTCCATCAGCGCTTCGTTAAACTCCGGTTCGTTATACTCCGGTTCGTCAAACTCCGCGTCCGCGGGTGCCGCTTTGTCACGGGCGCTCGCCGCCGCAGAGGCACCAATTACCCAAGCAGTCAATAGTGATACAAATAAAATGTTAGCTTTCATCTTAGTCATAGTCTCCTGCATGCGTGTTCGCTTAAGAAGCTCACTTTCTGAAAATTAATTGAAAAAGGCCATCAGTTTTGCCAAAAAAGTTTTGCTA
>JAFGWT010000139.1 GCA_016937015.1 Deltaproteobacteria bacterium
AAATTCAGGAGTTGCACCTGGGCGCGCGTCCCTGTGTGCTGATGACCGACGGCACCTTCCATTGCTGGAGTGATATTTTGGCCGGTTTTGAACAGGTCCCCATTAATGATGTGCTGTCCCATGTGGTCAACGCCGGCCAGTGGGGCTGGTGTGGTATTCGGAAATTTGACGGCATCGAAGTCTGCTGGGGAAACATTAACCGGAATCATTGGGAATAGCTTCATTTTCCATTTTGCCCAACAGGGTCAGCGGCTGCCCCGATGCACTCTGACATCAGGATAAAATCGCTGTTATCCACCTGTTTTCAGGGTGTTAGAGACACTTACCGATGAAATTGATCCGGTGATGGCTGGCCGATGGCCGATGCCGGGGAGAACCTTGGAATACGCTGGGGAATACGCTGTGTTTAGGAGATGCCGTGAAACAATATATTGCGATCCTGTATATCATGTTAGCTGGAACGATATTCACTTCTTTGGGGCACACTCAAATCACCCATCGATTTATTGCTGCGGACGAAGGGGCACAGCAGGTTTTTTTGGTTGATGAGGATGATCCGGATGCCTTCTGGGCGACCCCAACCCCTGGGGGCAATCGGGACTTACAGCTGATAGGCGACAATCGCGTACTGGTTAGCCGGCAAACCGGCGGTTATTGGGAACTCGATATTGTAACAGGAGAAATCCTGTCCGATGTCACGCTTGATCTTGGCTCCACCCAGACCGTTCGTCGGCTTCCAACCGGGAATACACTGGTGATGGGCGATAATCTGAATGGAGAAAGAGGGGTTACAATTATTGAGCTGGATGCGGGAAACGCTATCGTGCGCAGCGTGGCATATCCGGGCACGGACACCACGCGCATTGTTCGCAGAACTCCGGAGGAAACGTTTCTTTTTGGATATGGTCGGCGATTTGTGATGGCGAACTGGAGTGGTGACATCGTTACTGATTTTAATCTGGATATCACTGACGATTATGGCCCATATATGACCGTGCGTCTGCTAAATGGCAACACTTTGACGGCCAGTGGATATTACTCCGCGCTCCAGGAGTATGCGCCGGATGGGTCGCTGGTGCGCACCATCGGAGGCCGGAATCAGCCTGATGCCGCAAGCATTAATCCCTATTTTTACGCCGGGTTCCAGATTTTGCCCACGGGAAATATTGTGGTGACCAATTGGCAGGGACATGGGGAAGGTCACGGCAATTCAGGTATCCAGCTGCTGGAGTATTCATCGGCTGGTGAGTTGGTATGGTCCTGGCGGGATACCGCAGCGACACCTCGGTTTTCGTCTCTTCATGGGGTGATAATACTCGATGATCTGGATACGACTGTGCTGCATGACGACATGGTTGGGGTGCTCGCTCCGGTGGCAGGGTGTGCCACGCCGGGCGCTATCAATTATAACAAATATGTACTCGAGGATGACGGCTCGTGTGAATTCGAGGTCGATACCGAGACAGAAACAGATACCGCCGAAGATGATTCTGATGCGGATTCGGACACAGACAGCGGCGTCAGTACTGATGCGGATACAGATACGGATACAGGTACCGATAGTGACACTGACACAGACTCGGATTCGGACAGTGACAGCGACGCGGATTCAGATTCTGATACCGATACAGACACAGACACGGATACTGACACGGATGCAGATTCGGACACCGATTCGGATTCGGACAGTGACACCGATACGGATTCGGACAGCGACAGTGATACAGATTCTGATTCAGACTCAGATTCTGATTCAGACAGTGACTCCGACTCTGATTCAGATTCTGACTCTGATGCGGACAACGACAGCGATTCGGAGTCAGATTCAGATGACGGCGGAGATGAGAGCGGTTGTGGATGTGCTGTGGTTGGTCACTCGATTCCCCGGAATGGGTCACTCATTCGTCTGCTCATTATGTCTTTCGCAAGTGCTTCGGGCTTCTGAACGGTACTTTTCCCGCGTGATGGCTTTTTAAAACGCCATGTACAATAAAAGTTGTGCTTTTTACTCACGGTAGTAACTGTATACAAATGATAGATAGACGCTGGACAGCCAAAGACGAACTGATTGACATACTGCTCGATTTAAAACACGATTTGGGCAAGTATCTGTTTTTACATCTCTCTCACCTAACGGCGGACTCACCCGTAGAAGCCACACTGGAGGCATTGCGAGTTGCGTTGCTTGAAACACGTGTAGTGGGAGGCAAACCGCAAAGTGCTGCTGAGATCTGGCAAAGATACCGGCAGGAAATAGACGCACTGAATTATTCGTTTAATGGCAGAGAACGGCTGAATCGCGTTATCGAGGACGCATTGGCAATGCATACGTTTATTCAGAATGACAACGCTTCTCGCCCCCCGCACGCAAGGGAGGTGCAACAGATCGCAAGGCGTTTGTCGGAAACCATCAGTGAAATCATAGAAGCGGAAAACTCGGAGGAATACGATGGATAAGATTCGACTGCTTCTCATTGATGATGGTGACACATATGCGCGATTGATTCGAGAGAAGATGCCGGAATGCGAGCTGATTGTGCCTCTGGGCTCGGAATCCGGCTGTATCGCTGATGGTCCTGCTGCCATTTCATTCCTGGAAAACTACCGGGAACCCATCGACCTGGTGTTACTGGATATGTTTTTCGACATCCCGGAGGAACGGTTGTTTCCATTGGACGAAGGCGCCAGCCTTAGGCGTACACGCCGGTTTCAGGGCGTGGCCATTCTAAGGGAAATCCATTCACGGTTTCCGCACTTGCCTGTGGTATTGCTGACATCTCTCGAAGACCTCTCTCTGGTTGACGCGGCAAAGGATTTGGTGTCGCAATCAATGACGTATGTGCTGGATGGGCAGGATTTGGATGCGCTTCGGGTGCGAATTGCATCCGCGACACGTCGTCCGGAAACAGTGCCAGAGAGCAGTCGGGTGCTTTGGGGCGATAATGCGGCGATGAAGGCGATACACCGGCGGCTTACGGTGTTGGCCAAAGGCGGAATGCCGGTGATTCTGGAAGGCGAGACAGGAACCGGCAAGTCCTGGCTGGCTGAACAGTTTGTGCATGTGAACAGCGGACGCAGTGGCCCGTTCGTAGTCCTCGATTTGTCCACTGTGCCGGAAAATCTGATTTCCGCACATTTGTTTGGTGCAGTGAAAGGGGCTTACACAGGCGCTGTGGAGAGTCGCAAGGGCGTGTTCGAAATGGCCAATCAGGGGACTCTGTTTATCGACGAAATTCAAAACGCACCGCTTGAAGTGCAAAAGCAACTGTTGCTGGTACTTCAGGACAAAAAGGTTCGACCTCTGGGCGCCACCCGCGAAATGATGGTGGATGTCAAAGTGGTGGCTGCCAGCAATCGGCCCCTCGATGAAGCCGTCGCAGCGGGCACTTTTCGCTCGGATTTGTATATGCGGCTTTCTCCGGCCACACGGGTGCAGATTCCACCGTTGCGCAATCGGCTGGAGGATTTGCACTATCTGTCCGATCGTTTTGCCAGACGCGCGATTCAAAACAGCGACATTGCCCAGCTGGTCAAGGAGGTGGCACAGGGAATTGGCAAGCCGATTTCGGATATTCGATTGGTGGTGGGGCGTGAACCTGGTACTGGCACTGATAATGACAGGGCGCTTCATCTGGTCGTTCCAAAGCCCGTATGGAAAATGCTTGAGGGACATTCGTGGCCGGGAAATATCCGCGAGTTGGAGATGCTCATTTACAATCTGGTTACCTTCACACTTGTTGACACAATTGATACGGTCCATAGCGGTATGGACATCCGCACCAGCAAGCTTCAGGTGGATGCGGGGCTGGTGGGCAATCTGTTGCAGGGCGCGAGGGCACTGCAGCCAGACGCAGAGGAAAGCGGCAGGCATACTTTGCCGGGTGAAAACGCAATTCCCATTATTTTAAAAAGTTCGAGTACCCTGAATGATGTGGCGAATGATGTGGAGCGACAGTATTTTCTGGCGTTGTTCCGTGCCTGCAGACGGGATTTTGCCAAAATGGCTCATGTCCTTCTTGGTGACAGCTCAAAGGCACGTGCGGTTCGGCTTCGCTTTAATCAACTGGGGTTAAGAGTGAGAGAGATTTTGCCGTGATACAGGGCGCATCCATTGGAATTTTATTGGCGTTTCTGGCGCAGAGCGACCCGTTGCCCGAACGGGAGCCGTTTCTGGATACGCCGCTGCCTGACCTCGTGAATGCTGACACGGAAGAGACTGATGTGGATACCGGTGTTGCCGAAGAGCTACAGGCGGCCATCATCAAGCTGGCGCGGGATAAAAACGAACAGGGGAAAAATCTGCTGAAGAAATACAAATACCCCGAAGCTTTGGCTGTGTTCAGAGAAGCATATGAATTGGATTCACAGAATGCGGAGGTCGTAAACAACTATGGATACGCTCATGCGCTTTTGGGCAATTTCGAAGATGCCGAAAAATTTTATGAGGAGTCCATCGTGTTGGATCCCAATCGAGCGGTGGTATATCTCAATTACAGTGATCTGCTGGTAGAGTTTTCGCCCGAAGATCAAAAGGTGCTTTCCAATGCGGCTGCGCTACTGGTCAAATCCCGTGAACTGCTCGGTAACAATCCACGGGTTATTTTACGACAGGCGCGGCTGGAGGTTCTGCGAGGACAACTGGTGGCGGCGGAACGATTTTATCGTGAATATCTGGCTCAACACGAACCCTCCGAAAAAATCAAGGTGGAGCTGGGAGATTTTTATCGGGATATGGGCAGAACTGAAGAAGCTATCAGGTGGTACGAGTCGGTTACTGACAAAAAGGTGAAGCAGTTGGCGGATGGTCGGCTTTGGGAGATGGAAGTTGAAGCCCAGAGTGTGCGGCTGGGCTGGCAGGGGGATCGAATTTCAGCACAGTCGGAGCGTTTGGCAAAGAATGCCGCCAAAATGTTTAATGCCAAAAAGTATATGGAGGCGGAGCTACTGTATCGACAGGTGCTCAAGGGCGCTCCAACTTACGCCGAGGCCATGTCCGGATATGGCGATTTACTGTATCGAACGGGACGCGTACGTGCAGCAGAGACGTATTGGCTTAAGGCGCTGGTAATTGATC
>JAFGWT010000140.1 GCA_016937015.1 Deltaproteobacteria bacterium
GGTGGGTACATTACCGCGCTCGCCAGCATCGCGCCCGGCCGCGCATCGACGCCGCCGGCTACAGGCGCGCATTCACAATCAGCCGATGTTCCTCAATCCCGTGACCGTCTGGCCGATAATGCACCGGCAGCGAGCGCTTCCGGCAGTGCCACACCGTTGCGCCGCAGCCGATGGGAAGAGATGCTGGGACAGCTGGCCGCCAGGATGCCGGCCAAATCATCTTTGCTGGAACGGGCGAATTTCGGTGAAAAAAGTACAACCGCGTCTATCGTTCTTCAGTTTGATAAATCTGATTCATTCACCGCGGGGCAGTTGAGGGATCGCGTCACCGTAAATGATCTTCAGAATTTCTTTGGCGAAATAATGGGGCATCCCGTGCAGTTGACAGTTGAAATCTGTGACCTTGGAGACCAGTCCACCCTGGCACAGAAAAAGCTGAAAACGCAGGAAGCGTTGCGCAAGGTGGAGGACGCAGCGAAGAATCATCCGCTCATTCGCGGTTTCGAAACGGCTTTGGGTGGAAAAATTTCGAAGGTTCGTTTAAACAGATAAATTCCAGTGTCAGCAACACTGAAGTCTGCATCATTTCAGGCAGTAACGGAGAAAAAGAATATGTCGAAGGTAAAAGCTAAAGGGTCAAAAAAAAGCAGTTCCGGAAACAAGAGTGGCGGTGGACGCGTTGCATTTCGTGGCGGTTTGTCTGAAATGATGAAGCGGGCGCATCGCATTCAGACAAAATTGGAAGAACTGAAAGAGGAAATGAAAGGTGAAACCTGGACCGCTGAGGCCGCCGGGGGCAAAATCAAAGTCACCATTAGTGGCGAAAAGGAATTGACCGCCATCGAAATCGACAAAGAGCTGGTGAATCCCGATGATATGGAAACCCTTCAGGATGCGGTCGTTTCCGCAGTGAATGCGGGCATTAAACTGGCCGACGAGAAGCTCAATGAGGCCACTGAAGAAGTCACTCAGGGAATGAAGATTCCCGGCCTTTTTTAATCCTTCATGACAGGCGCCATCCAGGAGATGATCGAGCTGTTGGCGCGACTGCCAGGTGTTGGCCGCCGCAGTGCGACGCGTCTGGTGTTTCATTTGCTCGAGTCCAGCCCGGAATACGCGGTTCGACTGGGGACGGCCCTTTGTCAGTTTCATTCGCAGATAGAACGCTGTGCCCGTTGCGCCAATATTTCGGATCGAAATCCTTGCCCGGTGTGCAGCGACAGTCACCGGGATCACAGTGTGATATGTGTGGTGGAAAATATCCCCGATCTTTGGGCGATAGACGCGGGGGGCACATACCGCGGGGTGTACCATGTGTTGCACGGGTTGCTTGCGCCCCTTGACGGCATTGGTCCCGATGACCTGAATATCGACCTGTTGTCCGATCGGGTGAAGCACGATGGCATTGATGAGGTGATTGTGGCCACCCGACCGTCGGTCGAAGGGGAAGCCACCGCCATGCTGATTCGGCAGTCGTTAAACCAGTTGCCGGTCAGAGTCACCCGGATTGCATCCGGAATCCCTCTGGGCAGTGAACTGGAATACGCGGATGCTCGGACATTGGAGCGAGCCATCAAGGATCGAAAGGAAATCTGACGGTGATAAGATGAAGACAACGCTCTCTTTAACCTTCATTCTGGCAACGTTCTGGCTGGCGACGCTGCAATTGGCCTGTGGCCCCATCCGGCCGCCCAAAGATGCATATCAGGATGCGTCGACGCTGCTCTCGCAGATGGCGCAAAAGCGGGCACAGGTGAAATCCTTTCGCATTGCGGGGGCCATCGATCACGTACAGGAACAGCGAATTCGCGGTAAGGCATACATGTTTGCCCAGTTGCCCAATAACCTGCGCATTGATGTACTATCGCCATTTGGCACCACGTTAAGTGTGTTAACTGCCAATAAGGATAAATTCGGTTTATCTGATTATAAGGTCAGTCGCTTTTTTACCGGCGAGCCCAGCCCGTGCAACGTGGCAAAATTTGTTGGCGTCGCGTTACCGCCTTCTGATATTATCACCATTCTGATTGGCAAGGTCCCGGTGATTGAAGGCGAACCGCAAATCTCCTGGCATCCGGATGGTCACTATGTGGTGACCATCAAACGGGACAGTTTGGTTCAGGTGCTTCATATCGGTGCCGACAAAAACACCTTGCCGCTGTTGAGTTCCGAAGTGCGCGAGAACGGCAAAGTTATTTTCAATGTGTCCTTTGATCTGTGGCGGATCACAAACGATATCTTCATCCCCTATGAAATCCGCATACGGATGCCCAAAGACAAGGCGGAACTCTTTGTGCAATACGAAGATGATGGGGTTGAGTTAAATGTGACGCTGCCTGACGATGCATGGGCGCAGACTGTGCCTGCGGGCGCCAGATTGGAACAGCTGTCCTGCGATAATTGACGCGCGGTACTGAGCAAGTGCTCAGCAACCTCCCGTTATCTAAGGTAAAATTGCATTAAAAAGTTCATTCATTTGTGTGGATGCAGCATTGCGCGTATGATTCTGCGGTGTTAAGCTTCTTTTTTCACAACAATCTCAAGATTCCCACATGTTGGGACGGGAGGAACGCATGGCAAACACAGTTATCGGAAGTTCAATTGTAATTGATGGTGAAATCTCGGGAGATGAAGATCTGGTGATTCAGGGGACGGTAAAGGGGCGGGTCAGCCTCAAGCAGAATGTGTATGTGGAAGAGTCCGGTGTTGTTGAAGCGGATGTTGAGACGAATAATATCGAAATCGCAGGGCAGGTCACCGGCAATATCGTTGCATCCGATAAAGTGGAGATTACATCTGGCGGCAGAACAGTGGGCGACATTAAAGCACCGCGTATTCTGATAGCCGACGGCGCCATTTTCAAGGGCAACGTCGATATGGACGTTTAATTTCTGTGTGAACCATACATGGGTGGAAGTTGTTAGTTAAGTAAGGAGAAATAAAAATGAGTGAACCAATTACCATCATCGGTTCTGAAACAATCGTAAGTGGCAATCTTGAAGGCGACGAAGACCTGACCATTGAAGGTCGGGTGGAAGGCAGCATTTCGCTGTCCAAAACACTGACAGTGGAAGTGGGTGGTGTTGTTCGGGCTGACATTAATGTTCGCAACGCGGTGATTAGCGGCGTTTTGGTTGGCAATGTTGAGGCCCAGGAGTCTGTGCATATTACCGAGCAGGGCCGTGTGGTTGGTGACATATCCGCGCCCCGCGTCATTCTTGTCGATGGCTCTTCGTTCAAGGGCAATATCGATATGGGCGATTTTAATATCGACCAGGATACTTCCGAACGAAGGGAAACCAAATCGAGAAAGCCGGCGACACCGTCTGTTCGGGTTCGGCCTGTTGTAAAGGAAGAAGTCGAAGAAGCGGTTGAGGAAGAATCTGAAGAGCCCGCTGCCGAGGAACAAGTGGACGAGGACACCTCGGTTACCCGCGTCAGACGCGCCATTCCGGTTCGGACCACTGGTGCTTCTCCCAAGGCCCCTCCCGTGCGCCCGGTGATGGTGGCAAAAGGGGAGAAAAAACAGCCCCCGGCCCCCAGGGTCCGCGCCATTGGTAAAAAGACCAAAGCCAAAAAGAAAAAAGGCTGATTCGCCTTTTCATTCAAGCCCCATTTGGACCCAGTCGGACTATAATTGAGCTTGTCAGCACTCTTCGTGCTGCTGATTCCCTTCATGTTCTGTCTGTAAACAAAATCAAGCACAATCCGAATCGGTCCAACGGCCAGTGCCAAATCATCTCCGTCAATACCTGCATCTGATGAACGAAATTTAACCCGCATAGACGCATTAATTCAATATCGGATATATAATCTTAGTCATTGTTTGTGACGGAACACCACGGCGACAGCAGTTGAGACCTGTTCATATGTGAAGTAATACACTGAAATGACGCATAATTTTTAGTTTCAAAAAAAAATGAAACTAATTGAGTTGTTATTGAATCAAGTGTCTTCCGTGCTGGACGGGGAATGAAATTCAGATTAGTATCGTTCGAAATCCAGAGACTGCTCCAGCGGAGAACTGACTAACGGAGGCGCACATGAAGCCCAATTGGGCCGTAGGAATTGTTGGATACGGCGGATACATCCCTCGATACAGAATTGATGCAAGTGAAGTAAACCGGGTATGGAAAGACAGTAACATGCTGGCGGGGAGGTCGTTTAAAGCGGTCCCTGGGCCGGATGAAGATACCGCCACGATTGCCATTCAGGCGGCGCGCAATGCCATGCAAATGGCGCAGATTCCCCCAGGGGAGCTTCGCGCCATCTGGTTTGGCACCGAATCCAAACCCTACGCTGTGAAACCCACATCGACCATTGTTGCCGATGCCATCGGGGCATTGCCTCATGCCAATGCGGCGGACTGGGAGTTTGCATGCAAGCCCGGCACCGAGGCGATGCACGCGGCGATTGCCATGGTCGGCAGTGGTATGGCCCCTTATGCCATGTGCGGGGGCGCTGACACCGCTCAGGCAAGGCCGGGGGACATTCTCGAGTACAATACGGGCGCCGGCGGTGCGTCTTTTATCCTGGGCGCGGCGGGCGAAAGTCTGGCCATTCTGGAAGCCTCCACGTCGTATGTCACCAACACGCCGGATTTTTTCAGGCGCGAGGGGCAGCCGTATCCGTCTCATGGTCAGCGGTTTACCGGAAAGCCCGCATATTTTCATCACATCCATGCGGCTGTGAGTGAATTGATGAATGAAACCGGAACGTCCGCAGACGATTTCAAATACGCGGTGTTTCATCAGCCCAATTATCAGTTTCCTGTCAAAGTGGCTGCCAGTCTGGGGTTCCCAAAAGAAAAAGTGGTGCCTTTCATTCTGACCAGTCAGATTGGCAATACCTATTCGGGCGCCGCACTGCTGGGACTGGCCAAGGCGCTCGATCAGGCAGAGGCGGGGGACAGGATACTTTTGGCCTCGTATGGTTCAGGCGCCGGGTCGGATGCCTTTAGTTTTACGGTGACTGACAGAATAGAGAAAATTCGCCGGCGAGGGATACCCATAGATGTATATCTGAAACGAACGAGACTCATCGACTACGCCATGTACGCTCGATATCGCGGCAAGCTGCGGCTCAATTAGGGAGAGAGATGTGACCACTGGAATTGAGATCATTGGTGTCGGTTTAACCAAATCAGCGGAAAAGTGGGAGATGGGGTTGCTCGATATTGCCATTCGAGCTGCCGGCAAAGCATTGGAGGATGCACAGAGCGAATCGCCCGATGCGGTGGTGGTCGCCAATGCATTTGGCGGCGCGCTGGGAGATCAGCAGAATCTGGCGCTCCATTTGGCAAGTGGTCTTGGCTGCTGCCCAGTGGAAACCTACTGTGTCGCCTGCGACGATGCCTCCGGGGGCGCAGCGGTGCGCTTGGCCTGCGCTCTCATATCGTCAGGCATGCATCAAACGGTGCTTGTTGTCGGCGCGGAGAAAACCAGCGATGCACTGCCCGATATGCTCGAAACGGTTCGTGCGTCCGGACTGGACGCGGGGCGTGAGGCGTCCTTTGGCTTTAGTCCAACCATTGCGGGTGCGCTGGGAATGCAGCAGTATCTGAATGTCTACGGACTGGATAAGGCGCTTTTTTTTCATATCGCCAAAGTGGCGCACGAACACGGGGCCACCAATCGAAACGCCATTTTCAGATGGCCGCTGGATGAAGCGCAGTATTTGAAATCGCCAATTGTGGCCACTCCGCTTTCGGTTTGCGACACAGCGCCTCCATGTGATGGCGCCGCCGCCGTAATCCTTAGAAAAAGCAAAAATGGGTCTGGCCATATCCGCATTCTGGGCGGGGCGAATGTATCGCGAAAGCGGGGTATTGTTCATCCGATTACCGAGCTGACGCTTCCAGCGGCGACAGAAAGTGCAGCGATGGCCTTGAAGGAAGCCGGCTGTGATGTTGCTGATATGTCGCTGTTGGAATTGCATGACAGCAATGCATTTTTGGCGGCGTTATCCATAGAGGCGGTGGGGCTGGCGAAACCGGGAGAGGCATTGCATCGGGCAGCTGACGGTGATTTTTCTAAAGATGGCAAGGCGCCCCTTTGGACATTTGGCGGCCACAAAAGTAGAGGCCTGGCGCCGGGCGCCAGCGGATTGTATCAGGTGGTTGAAGCGGTTTTAAATCTTCGGGGCGATGCCCAGCGGAATCAGGTGCCCAGTGCGACCAAAGCGCTGGTTCAGTGTCTGGGCAGTTTCGGCGCTCAGGCCGTGACCCACATACTAGGATAACACCATGCAAATAGCGAAATCATGGCGACAGCAGCCATCCAATTTAAGACTCGAAGGCACCAGATGTACCCGGTGCGACAGACTCGAATTTCCGGCAGTGATTCGATGCAGCGCCTGTGGCTGTACAGAGTTCGAAATCTGTCAGCTTTCCGGCAAGGGGGAAGTGGTGGTGGCCACAACCGTGTTTGAAGCGGCCCGTGATTTTGGCGAACATGTGCCTTACAGCGCGGCGATAGTGAAGCTGGCAGAAGGCATTCACCTGGCGGCGATGATCACGGATGTGGAGCCTCGTGACGTTTATGTTGGCATGAAGGTCGAAATGGTGACCCGGCGAATTGCCGCACAGGGCGACAAGGGGCCAATCCTATACGCATACAAGTTTGCACCGCTGCTGATGCCATGAGCGACATTCAACTCAGAAAACGGAGTCATATCGATATTTGCACCCATAGGGATGTGACGTTTAAAAAGAGCACGCTGCTTGAGGAAGTGGATTTGATCCACTGTGCGCTGCCCGAACTCGATACGTCATATATTTCCCTTAATACCTCAGTGGCGGGTAGGGCGATTGCCGCACCATTCATTATCGGTGCAATGACCGGTGGTACAGGGGACGGCAATCATTTCAACGCCATTCTGGCCGAAGTGGCCGAAACCCACCGTATTGCCCTCTGTTTGGGCAGCATGCGACCGGCATTGATGGACAGCGCCGTGGTGCCTGAATTTGATGTGAAGAAACTGGCGCCGAACGTACCCGTTTTTACCAATATTGGCGCCAATCAGCTCAATGCCTTTGATGCTGACCACATTTTGGAACTCGCTACCCGCATCAGCGACGGCCTGTTTGTGCATCTGAATGCCGGAATGGAGTTGATTCAGCCCCGTGGCGACACGGGATTTTTCGGGCAGGTGGAAGCGCTTGCAGCGCTGGTGGATGCGGCAGGCCCGTTTCCGATTGTGGTGAAGGAAACCGGCATGGGATTGTCACTTCGGGATGGGGCGCTGCTCAGGCAGGCGGGGGTGCGGACCGTTGAAACCGCCGGCGCCGGGGGCACCAGCTGGATTGGGGTCGAAACTGAAAGAGCGACCGGCATTAATCGTCAGGTGGGAAAGATGCTGTGGGATTTTGGTATTCCTACAGCGGCAAGTATTGCGTGGATGCATAGGTGCGGCTTTGAAACCATTGGCTCCGGAGGCGTATACACGGCACTGGATGCGGCGCGGGCGATACGTCTGGGCGCATCGGCCGTGGCCATGGCGCGTCCGTGGCTTCTGGCGTATCAGCAAGGCAAAATGGATGGCCTGAATGCGCTTGCTGAAGAACTGATGACGGGGTTGCGGTACGTCATGGTGTGCACCGGGGCTAAAACCATCGTGGACCTGCAGCAGGTGGATTGCATTATCGGTGATCGATTGATGAAGTACATAAACCACAGCGCGGAAATGGACCTATGACGTCGGAGGTGAAGGCGCGCGCGCACGCCAATGTGGCGCTGGTAAAGTATTTTGGCAAACGCGACGTCCCATTGAATCTTCCGGCGGCGCCCAGTGTATCGATGACACTGAGTCCGCTCAACACCGAAACCGTGTTGTCCTTTGCGGATGGCGTTGACGACCAGGTGTTACTGGCAGACGTCCCGGCGGAGGAAAAGTTTTCCAGACGTATTTCAAAGTATCTGAACATTTTTCGCGATTTGTCAGGCAATCATCGAGGGGTTCGGGTGACTACGTCAAATAATTTTCCAACCGCTGCCGGGCTTGCCTCTTCGGCTTCCGGATTTGCCGCGCTTGCGGCAGGCGCTGCGAGGCTTTTTGATGTGAACATGGATATCGCGCAATTGTCGGCCATGGCCAGACGCGGCTCCGGTTCTGCCGCCCGATCAGTGTGTGGCGGGTATGTGCTGTGGCATCGGGGTGAAAAGAATGACGGCACAGATTCGTTTGCTGAGTCGGTGGCGCCCCCCGAACATTGGGATTTGCGCATTCTGGTGGGGGTGACCACCACTGGGCCCAAGGAGATAGGGTCGACGGTGGCCATGGAACGTACCCGCACCGAATCGCCATATTACAATGCGTGGATTAAGAGCGCCCATGGGGCTGCCAAAGAAGCGGTGGACGCCATATTAAAAAAGGACTTTGAAAAGCTGGGTGACATCACGGAACACAGTGCCCTTGCCATGCACGCCGCCATGATGGCCGCAGCGCCGCCTATTGTGTTTTTAAAGGGCACCACACTGGATGTGTTTCACCTGGCCCGTTCTCTGCGCAAAGAAGGCACAGCCGCCTATTTCACCTGCGACGCCGGTCCCCAGCCCAAGCTGCTGTGTCAGGCCAAAGACGCCGACATCATCGCGCGCCAGCTCCGCGCTTTTCCAGGCATTAAAGACGTTATTCACTGTGCCCCGGCCGAAGGGGTGCGGGTGGAGACGAATACGACAACGTATTGTGAAAAATAATCAGAAGGCTGTTTCAGGGGGCGCCAATAATGGTGCACTCAGATGCTGAGAATTCGAAGTCCTGTGGTGTCTGCGCTGATTTGACAGTGAAATCACTGGCCTTGAATAACAGTTCCGAAGGACAGGATACTCTGAAATGAAGATTGGACCCGACCAGCACGTCGTTGTTTTCTGATTCGGGATCGAATGTGGCCTCAATCAGTTCCAGTGTGCATGGCGAAGGAGAATCTCCCGCGCGTCCTGGACATGGACTTGACCATATAACGTCGCCCATCGTATCGTCCATAAGATTTGGGTCCTCGTTGGGGTTTGGGTCGTCTGTCCTGTAAATGCCAGGTTTGAACGTTCTGAGCATCACATGCATGATGGTCTGGTCGTTGCTGTCCATAATGTAACCGAATATCTGGTTATTGTCGGGCAGTATTCTGCAAGCCGTTCCTGAAACGGAGAATCTGTGATCCTCGGACGAATTACAGGTTCTAACAAATTCAACCCCTTCTTCAACCAGAGTCCGTTCTTCCTCGGTTACGCTGTCTTCTTCGGTGACGGCTGATTTCTGACTGCCAGAGCATGACAAAATAAATGTTAAAAACATTAAAAATCCAGTGCTAACGATTCTCATTTTTAGCCTCTTTTGCTACTTATTGAGCCCAGGGAAATATTCCAGCGAAAGGTACCCAAACCAGGTCAACGGATGGCCTCAATTCGACATCTTTTCCGTAGATTGCGCCATGATAGACCAGATCGCTTCCAGACCCTATCGCTATTTTCCCCAGGGGTGCGATCACTGTCGCGGCAAAGGGTGAATCCACGGCCACTTCGCCGTTGCCTGTGTAAGTCAGCAGCACGGTTGAACCAGTGGGATCGGAGGAATCCATTGCCCTCTCAATACCAAGGTATTTTTGACAAACATACGAATGGGGCCGCCACTGGAATCCAAATGGAATCTGGAGCCAGATTCGAGTATCAGCTGTTCGAACTGATAGTCTCCTGCGGTGAGGAAAAGGTATGAGTTGTTATAAACTGATACCCTGCCAAATGACCCGGGTGCAATGGCGCGACTGCTTTCGGGATATAGGTCAATGTCTTCGGTTGGTGGTAACCAGTCTATTGCCACGGCGAGCGGAGGCAATACAGGGTCTATCGGCATGCCTTCAATGATTTAACCTGTGACACTGGCGCCCTCCTGCAGCGTGACGGCCTGCGTGCACACCACGTCCCCATTAACCTTGGAATAATTTGACAGGAAAGGATTGCCATTTGATACAAGCGTACCAGTACTGGCATCTACACCGACCCGGAAATTCCATTCTCCGCCGTGGGCTATTGTTGCGGGAGCGCCAGTCAAATCAGTGACGCTGCTTCTGTCCTGAATAGCAACGGATTGTGTGCCGTCACGGCAAAATTGGTTATTGGCCATGCGCAGATGTCAATGGCGCCGTTGCCATCCACATCAGGGAAAGCGATGCCAAACGTATCATTGGTTCTGTCAGGATCTGCACGATTGAGTGAGACGGCGCTGATATTTCCGGTGTACATTTCGTCAGTATCGGGGAGATTGCAAAGGTCGGAACTGACGTTCATAGTCACAACAACCGCAACAGTTTCGTTTACAGCCAGCGAACTTATGGTTGCTTTTACCGAGAGTGTTCCCGCAGCATTGCTGTGTACCTCGCAGGTGTTACCTGTTCCCCCATCACAGGCGACACCTGCGGATGTTGGTGGATGCATGGTGACGGCATCAGATGAAGCCAGTCTCGGATTTTCCGGCGATGAAAATATGGAGAAATGGCCGTTTAATCAGCGGACCCAAAGACATCTGCATGGCCCCTTTCGCACTTTTTGTGGGTCTGGATCACTCTCTGAGATCGAGTTCAGTAACTTTAGAGGCCTTCGCGGGCATGATGACACATATGACAGTTTCGCTGGAAAGATGCGCTCAGAGCCCGTTCCAGACTCGTTTTTGTGATCTCACCATCACAGCAAAGTGTGCCAGCCGTTGCCAGCCGTTGCCAGCCGTTGCCAGCCGTTGCCAGCCGTTGCCAGCCGTTGAACGATGGCACAGATATATTTGACTGCCGATTTCTGTAACCTGTTATAATCACGACGTTAGATTATTCAGATGTTCGCGAGGCGCCTTTCATGACAGCTGGTATGATTTGTGCTTTTGGGTACTGAGTGACACCGTGAGACTTAATATGACAAGGAGTTTGCATGTTGCGCTCAACGCTTAAAACAAGTGGCTGCCAGAGACTGATGGTAAAAGGAGCACTGCTCATCGTTCTGATGTGCGGATGTTCTCAAAGAAATCACAACGACGTCAGGGATATAGCAAATGATACGACATCTGAACAGATTGAGGATAGCGCAACGGATTCAACTATCGATAGCGAAACCCAGGGCATTGAGTCCGGTTTGGTGATTAACGAAGTGATGAGCAAAAACGAGGGCGCGTGGGTGGATGAACAGGGGGAAACAGAGGACTATGTGGAGCTGTACAATGGCAGTGCCGACGCCATCAGTCTGAATGGGTATGAACTGAGCGATGGACAGGGCGTGCCGGTGCGCTTGCCGGACATCACCGTTCCAGCCTTTGGCAGGGTGCTGCTGTTCGCCGATGCCGACGTGGCTCAGGGCGAAATGCACTTGCCGTTCAAGCTGTCGTCCGAAGGCGATACGTTGACACTGACCAGTCGCGATGGCGAAGCTGTGGATCATGTTGTCATTCCGCCTCTCAGACATAATACGGCACTGCTAAGACTGCCGGATGGGGCAAAGGAGATGAGCGAGTGCATCTGGGCATCGCCTGGAACGGCCAACGGCAGCGAATGCGGCACTGCGTTTTCGCCCACGGTGTACGACACCGTCGAATTTTCGGACTACACCTGGCCGTCTCCCTGGCCAAAGTCGCCTGAGGTAACCATTAACGAATTCAGGTTGCTCTCCGACGGATTTATTGAACTGCTCAATCGCTCCACTGCGGACGTGAATCTTTCCAGTCTCGATATTCGGCTATTACCGCTGCCGG
The DNA here is from genome assembly GCA_016937015.1 of Deltaproteobacteria bacterium. GTDB lineage: Bacteria > Myxococcota_A > Polyangia > JAAYKL01 > JAAYKL01 > JAFGXQ01. The sequence continues at coordinate 11,725 of JAFGWT010000140.1, forward strand.
CGGGGACACCGTGGCCGGATAGAAATGACGGCACCCAGGTGGCGCTGCCTGAGGGAACCCTTGCCCCGAGTGAACGCATTGTCGTTGCGTTGAACGGCGAAGAAGCTGATATAGCGGCGGCGCGCTGGAACGAAGGGGTGATTTCTCTGTGGCAGGAAAATGTGGACGAGCCGCTGGAACGCATTGACTTCATGCATTGGCCGGAGGGTGCGGTGATGTCGAGACAGCCGGACGGCACCGGACGTCATGTGTTTTGCAGCGATGATACAAAAGGCCATTCAAATGATGCCTGTACCCCGGTACTGACCCGGGCGGTGGAGAGTCACCTGCGTCATTTGCGCACGCCGGGTGATTTTGAAATGCTGGCCGCGGGGGATACGCGCATGGGCGTACTCACGGTTAAGCAGGTGGTGGACCTGTTGAATAACGACCAGTCGTACCTGCTTAAATCCGAAAGATGGGATATTCACTACACGTTTGTGCGCGAGGTGATTGAGGGCAACGAACCGCTGAATCGCTGCGATGAGGCAGATGAAATTATCTTTGATGCAGGGCGAGACGTGTTTAACGACATCAATTACTACAGTTCTGAAAATCGCCAATACCTGCTGGGGAGCCTGGTGCATCATACGGGGGCCAACCTGCACACCTTCGAGTATGTGTCGGATCGGGACGCCATCACCGGAGAATTGATGAAGCGGGGGTTCTTTGCTGCCATGGAACGGGTGCAGATACCCACTCAGTGGTCCTTTCGCCCTGAAAATCAAAGCCAGGTGGATGCGGCGCTAACAGTCGATGGCGAAATGCCGATTGTAACCCCGTCGGCGCCGTATCAGAACAGGACCTATCAGCCCCTGAACGACACGGTGGGGTATGGGGTGCTGACATTTATATCTGCAGCGGAACTGGACAATGAGTCGCTGGGTCCCCAGGTGATTCTGGTGACTGACGCCGTGCCCAACGATATTCCGCTGGCGGCGGGGGTGATCACCGAGAGTTTTCAAACGCCTCTCTCTCATGTGAATGTGCTGTCTAAAAGCCGCGGTACGCCAAACATGGCGCTGGTAAAGGCGCGTGAGGATGAACGCATTGCGGCGCATCTGGGCGAGCTGGTGCGCCTCGAAGTGGGGCACGCTGATTTTGATATTCGTGTGGCGGATGCCGCAGAGGCGCAGACCTTCTGGGAAAGCGCAGGAACTGATGGCCCGCTGCAGATTCCAATACTCGATGACAGCGTGTTGGGGATTGTTGCGTTACAGGACGCCAGCCTTGCGGATACACCGATCATCGGCGCCAAAGCGGCGGGTCTTGCGGAACTGACCAGTTTGTCGCTGGACTGTGATGTACCGCTGGTGACGCCCCGGGATTCCTTTGCCATTCCCGTTTCGCATTATCTGAAACATTTTGAATCGAGCGGTGCGGCCGAGCGGTTGGCGCAGCTGCGCGCAGATGATGTCTTTCAAACCAATCCGGATGTTCGCAGGGAAGGGCTGGCGGAAGTGAGGGCAATGATAATGACGAATCCCGTGGCGTCGGATTTGTTGCAGGAAGTCACATCGTACATTGCGGAGACATTTGGAACGGCCCGGGTGCGGTTTCGGTCCAGCAGCAACACCGAAGACCTCGACGGATTTTCCGGGGCAGGCCTGTATACCTCGGTGAGCGGCGCGGTGGATGATCCCGAACGACCCATTGACGACGCCATCCGAACGGTGTGGGCCAGCCTGTGGAACATGCGCGCCTACGACGAACGGGCGTATTATCATGTGTCGCAGGACGACGTCGCCATGGGCATTTTGTGTCATGAGGCGTTTTTGTCCGAAAAGGCCAACGGTGTGGCCATCTCCCGGGATATCAACCGACCCTGGCTGGGGTCGTTCGACTATGTCAACGTGCAGTTTGGCGAGGCATCGGTCACCAACCCCGCGCCCGGCATCAGCGCTGATTTGTTCATTCATCACTACTGGCTCGATCCCAGCGAAACCTACTATGCGCAAAGCACGTTCATGAACGGCGAAAAGGTATTGACCGACACCGAAGTGGACAACCTCCACTGCGTGTTGCGCGGTATTCAAAAACACCTGCGCCCCCTGTATGACCCCAATGAGGAAAACGATCGCTTCACCATTGATATTGAATTCAAACTCATTGAACCGGACCGAACCCTGTTGGTCAAACAGGCCCGTCCCTACTCCTTTGGCAACGTGGAAATAGCCAAAGACTGCCCGTGAACCAGACCCCCTGTTGTCATTTATTTTCTTTGCGGGAATAATGCGCGTGCAGAGTGTCTTCTGACTTTCGAAAGGAATACGGCGTATGAAACCCAAACTTTGTTTGAAGTGCATTTGGCAAATACTTTTTTTATTGAGTGCTGTGGGGATCGGGGCCTGCGGTCATGGACCGAATCCCTTCCCCAATGTAAACGATGTTACCGATAACAGTGATGATAAAGCGGTTAAAGCCGTTGATGATGCCGGATTTGAACTGGACGCGGATTTGACGGTTACCCAGCTGCTGCCAGATACGTTTGTGGTGGAACATCGGTTTCCATGGGCAGCGAATTCCCTTGTGATGAAAGTGGGCCCCAAAAAAGTATTAATGGTCGATACGCCATATACCCCGGAGGCCACACAGAGGCTGATTGAATGGATTTTGCAGCGATATCCCAACATTCAGATTGAAGCGGTAAATACCGGCTTTCATGTGGATAATCTGGGGGGAAATGCGTTTTTGAAAAAAATGGGTATTCCCGTTTATGGCAGTGAGACAACAAAGATATTGCTGGAAACGAAGGGTGAACATACGCGTACGCAGTTGCTAACGTGGCTGCAGGGTCCAGAGAACGTTCGATTTTTAAAGGCGCATGAACACAACCCATATGTGGCGCCCGACACTCTGTTTCGCCTGACTGAAGGTACCGTGCTGCATTACGACAATGAAACCGTGGAAATTTTTTATCCCGGTCCGTCCCACAGCGAGGATAATCTGGTTGTATACGCCAGGACACGCAAACTGTTGTTTGGTGGATGCGCGGTGAAAGCATCAGATGCCGCCAGTCTCGGATTTACAGGCGATGCCAATATGGAGAATTGGCCGGTGGCAATAGAAGCGGTGCTTGCGCGATATTCTGATGCCGAAATTGTTGTGCCAGGCCATGGCCCTGTTTCAAAAGACCTCTCGTCCCTGCACCACACCCTGGCGCTGCTGAATGCCCAAAAATAGCGCTGCGCTATCGGGCTTTGTTCAGAGGCGAGGATACCTGTACGCGGGCGCCCGCTCGGGCGGTGGAGAGTCACCTGCGTCATTTGCGCACGCCGGGGGATTTGTATGGGCTGGCTGCCGGGGATACGCGCATGGGTGTGCTCACGGTTAAGCAGGTGGTGGACCTGTTGAACAACGACCAGTCGTACCGGCTTAAATCCGAAAGATGGGATATTCTCTGCTCGTTTGTCCGCGAGGTGATTGAGGGCAATGAACCGCTGAATTGCGGAAATGAGGCGGATGAAATTGTTTTTGATGCGGGGCGGGACGTGTTTAATGACATCAATGACTACAGGTCTGAAAATCGCCAATAGCTGCTGGGGAGCCTGGTGCATCATACGGGGGCCAAACTGCACTGTTTATGTTTTCATGATTGGGGAATTCGAATGAAAAATAGCGATTAGCGGTGGTACCGAAAAAGACAGAGGCAAAGGAGTTAGAGAAAACACGGAGAAAATCAAAGAACAGACTTTTGTGGGCTGCGTTGTAGGCTCGAATTTTTGATCTTCAAATGGAAATCTGTTCTCACTGTGGCGGCAAGATGCAGGCCCACATCTTTGCTTCGCAAAGTTGTTACACCGGTGTTCACTTTCGCGCTGCAAAAGATGAACTATATGGTGGCTGCCATCACCGACGGAATTTCAATAAAGAAATATCTCAATGGAGTAGGGCTTCCTTCTGAACCATCTGTACCGGTGCCTGCCAGACCGCTGCCTCAGGAAGAGTATGACTATTACTTGAAAGGCGCCTGATTCAGGGAGGTATTTTTTTGAGAATTGAAAATCTAATATCTGCGTATTTCCGTGTCTTGGGGTGGATATGAAGTGAAATGCTTCAATAACCTGGAATATCAATCACAATTTCTGATGTAATTGTCCGGCGATAAATGCTAATTTACTGGGCATGAATTCAAACATGAACGAAAAATCAGCAACCATGCTGAGTGGACGGTAGAAGTGAAATGGCTTTTGCAGTGCCTAAAGGTGTAAATGAAAGGAAATGCGATAATGTCACCTGGCAGAAAAGAATGGATGTTTGTTTTTCTGGTCGGTTTCCTCGTGCAGTTCTCTGCGTGCGATAACGATAGCTCGGCTGATTCCGCAGCAGATGCAGATTCTGATGCGGACAGCGATGGGGATTCGGACAGCGACAGCGATGCCGATGGCGATGGCGATACCGATAGTGACGCAGACGGAAACGAGGGAATAATTCAGTTCACCATTGCGGGATGTATGGACTATTGTTCGCTGCAACGGGAGTGTGAAGGATCATTGTGGGCCGGCATGGATGAACTGTATGAATCTGCACCGTTCTGTGAGGTACTGGTCGAGTATTACAATTGTGCGTTCAGGCAGCTTGCCATGACCGATTGTCTGAGCGCGAGCGGACATATGACAGAATGTCTGTTTTCAATCCGCACATGCGATGAAATGCTCAGTTATCAGGAGTTGATTATGACGCTGCTGAATGCGCCTGAAGACACTTGGACAATGTATCAGTGCGGCACCCAGTATTCCGCGTACCGGAACAAATGCGGGGAGCAGGACCCGTTTGACTCCCTGGAGATGGACGCGCAGATTCAGACTCTTTGTCCTGCTGAATACGCGGCGTTCGAAGCGTGGGCGGATTCACTGGAGAAGTGATTCAGTTCACAGCAAGAGGCGATGGGGCGGATCTCGATATCTCGATTAATCGCCACATTCAGAATAGCGGCATGCTAGAACGACGGAGACGGCAATTGACACACTTCATTTTGTCGTCCCCTGCCGGCATTAATACTTAAATACTCAAGAAATCGAGAACCGTCCCAGGAATGCCCTATGACGGAAGTCGATTTTGCTGGACTTTGGAAATGCTGAAATATAAGTTGGCAGCCATTTTTAAAAAGGATAAACAACATGGAATTCTTCAGCGATTTCGACACGAAAAAAATCATCATTTTTGTCATTTCAGCAATAGTTATCATTTTTTATGTAATCAGAAAGTGGCGGCGCGCTTCGGCCTATGTTGACCAGAGAGGCGCTGAATATGATGAGTCTTTAAAGTATTCCGAGCGGGTTAAACAGGATTCCCGCTGGCAGAGATTTAGGGATGAAATGACAAAGATGGTCACCATCGAAGATACGCAATCAAATAATGCTGACGCATATCAGATTTTTCGTCTACACATCCAGGATACGGCGGATCCGCAGCAGCGGCTATTTGAACCCAATTCGCCTGGCTCTGAAAATGCAACCTTTATTGCGTATTTAAAAAGAAAGTCCAAACCCAAATATCTGCAGATTGCCATGGCGCCCAATGGCGAAATGTTTAAAAGGGAAATTGGCGCCCTGCAATGGAATGCCATGTTTGAAGGTCCATGAAAAAATCCGCGTTTCGAAAGAATCATCCTCGTGAAGCGGTGGGCGCCATTTTAAGAGGCGATGGGGACGAAACTCGATATCTCGATTAATCGCCACATTCAGAGTAGCAGCATGCGAGGACGACGGAGACGGCAATTGACACACTTCATTTTGTCATCCCCTGCCGGCACTAATACTTAAATACTCAAGAAATCGAGAGCCGTCCCAGGAATGCAGGCTATATCTCCATTATCTCAAATGATAACAGACTGTCGCACCCCAGCAACCCGCAAGCCAAAGTAATGATTAAATATAAACCAAATTGTCTCATCACTTAAACCTGACAAAAAAATCTTCAGCCGGTTCTCATATATGGACGTTCCAGGATTGTCTGATTTGAAGCAATAGCGTTGCGGACTCAAATCCCAAACGGAAAGGATAATCATGTCACTTCAATCAGGGATAATACTTGTTGGGCGACAACCCGCCGCGCATGAGAATCTGGCGTTGCAGTATTTGAATGGGGCCGCCCGAAACGCCGGAATTGACGCCAGGGTGCTGTCGATGAATGGATTCAATGAAATAACCGTTATCGCTGATGAGATAATGATGAATCCGTCCGCAGTGATCGGGCTTTCCATTACCGATGCGACCTGCGCGGTGTTGCTGCTCAGTCTTGGCACAACGCTCGCGCAGCGAGGTTACCGGGGCCATATCACCTGCGGTGGGGGATGGGCGACCCTCCAGCGTCGCTGGCTTCTTGAACACTATCAGTGGCTGGATTCCGTTGTTCGTTTCGATGGTGAAGCGGTTCTGCCTGAACTGGTGGCGACGGTAGTTCGAAACGGCGATTTGCACCAGTTGGCCGGTGTGACTACCCGTAATGGGGACGGTAGACCGGCGCCGGTGCACGCTGATGTCCCCATGAACACCTGGCCGAGCCGTGATGCATTGCCGGAAATTCTCAATTTTCACGCCGCCAGTCTGATTGCCTCGCGAGGCTGTATGGGAAACTGTGAATACTGTGGACCCGCTGCGCTTCAGAGATTGGAACGCGAAGAAGCCCGTAAAAACAATGCGGTCTATCCCTGTCACAACGGTCGCGTCCGTCGCCGTACGGTGGATGATATTACCGATGAGATGGCATACCTGTATCATAAGCGAGATGTGCGCTACTTTGGGTTTGCCGATGAACATCTGTTGCCAACCGAGGAGCGGGCGGCCCATGCCTTTTTGGATGAACTCACACAGCAGCTTCGCCGCAAGAAGGTGAGACAATACGGGTTTGGCGGCCAAATCAGCGCCAGCCAGATGACGCCGTCGCTCTGTGATGCCCTTGTGCAGGCAGGCATGGTGAGGGCACACCTGGGTATTGACCTCATTGATGATGGGAATGCGTTTGGCAGGAGTGGCGGGGTAGAAAAGCAGTTTGCCGCAGTGCGGCTTTTAAACGCCGCCGGCATCCCAACAATTTCAAATGTGCTGCTGCTTCATCCGTACGCCACAGCGGCATCAATGCAGCAGGTTCTAAGACATCTGAACACCCTCGATACGGGTTATGTGGAATTTGCACAGATGCAGGCGTTTGCCGGTACAGCGCTGACTGAAAAACTTCGCGCTGAGGGACGTCTTTTCGGAAATCCGCTGAGGTATCTGTATACGTTTGACACCCCGGCGCTTTCCCGATTCGAGCAATTGTTTGCCAGCCTGCGCAGCGATGCATTTGGGCGCTATTCAATCATGTACCGACTGCACGAAATGGCATACCGAATGGCATTGGCAAAGCGGGTTGGGTTGGCGCCTTCGACGCGCTGTGAACAGACGCTGGAACGATATCGAAAGGCGGCGCTCGCGCTGGCATTGCAGGCGTATGCAGATGCCATACGAATTTGTGAAAACAGCGAAATAATTGACCGGAATGTGTTTGTGAATGCCTACCGGATGGGCGGAAAATTGCTGGAAAACGCATTTGAAAAACTGGAAAGCGATTTTCATTCAAATATCGCTTATGTTCCAAAGAGATCTTCGTTTACGGTGAATGCGGTGCCCCTGCTGGCGTTGCTGGCATTTTCCTCAGCAGCAGCGTGTCAGGATGTGACGGATACCCTGGTTGATACGGACTCGACAGGTGATACGACTGAAAAAGAAAGCACCGCTGCTGA
>JAFGWT010000141.1 GCA_016937015.1 Deltaproteobacteria bacterium
GCGCGGCAATGACGGTGCGCCCAGGAAGTCAAGCAATACTTGTGTAGAATCATGAGGCCTTCGCGGGCATGACGATATATCTTCGCGGGCATGACGATATATCTTCGTTGTTATACCACGCTCTGAGCGCGTTCCAGACCCAATGAATGGAATGGCTAACAGCTGATTCGGAAGGTTGCGGATTCCTGACTGACGTCAATGGCGACAGGTGCAGGGGGATCCCATGACTCTTCCGCCGCGTTTCGGGCGGAAACAAACGATGCCAACTCATCCTGATACCCAATGAGATTGCCCACCCGGATCACTTCCAGCAGCAGTTCCTCATCCTTCGGGCGAAAATTTGAGGCGTCGATCAGATCTTCGTAGGCAGACCTCAGGTCACCGCGCAGTTCACTGACCAATGCGTGTCCCTCCAGCGCCGCAACGAGTGCAGGAGATTTTTTTAGCGCGGATTCGAAAAACAGCAGTGCACCGTCCAAATCCTGACTGATTGCTGCAAGCCGTCCAAGACCGCACATCGCGCGGCCACACGACGGATCTATCCGCAGCGCTTCAGTCAGGGCCACATAGCTCTGGGTGATGTTACCCGCTAAATCATGACAGGCCGCCAGCAGCAGCGCGTATTCCCGAACCGCTGGAAGTGTATCGAGAAAATCGTCAAGCCTGCCAAGGGATTCAACCGCACCGCGCCAATCGCCCTGGCCGAGCTGCGATTCCACCCGATGGAACATTTCTGAATGAATTGACTCTGAACGAGACGACATCCACAGACGAAAATACGGTCCATCTTCATTGCACCGAATATTTTCGAAACCCGCCCGAACCAGTGACGCATGAATCTCTTCATCTGTGTAGTGGCCATACTCATTCATCTGCGGCATTTTGCCCCGCCATGGCATTTCATTGGCAACGTACAGCCGCGAATTTTTCGCCATATGCGCATGCAGCCAGCGATACACCCGGCCCGGTTCCCTCACGGAAGACGGCCCAAACAGCCATAGGGCCAAATGGATGTCATTTAGCCAGGGTTGACCGTTATCCATGTCGCCGGGATCAAATGCAATGGGAGCGTCACCGCTATTAAATGCAGCCCCACTCACCCAGTAATACCCCCCTGGTTCCCCATTGGGATAAGATACAATTTCAACGATGGCGCCATCAGTGTTACTGGCGTCGTCTTTGATCAATTCCAGCTTCAGAATGTCTCTGACCTGTCCCATAACTGCATCAGGCCTTGCAGGGGCGCGCTTCGAATCCATGACAGTTTACCTCCACTGATTCGCTGAGAATTGCCGGAAAATACCAGCTTTGGTCAAACACCATCTCCGGCGCTTTGGGCTCGTACTCAGGCACTGACACTCTCGATTCCGGAGAGCCGGCGGAGGATGCCATCTTCACGGGAACGGCGAATCGAAATCCCGCTCCGTCCTTCTCATTTTCAAGATACTCAATTATCCCGTTCAGCTCCTTGGCCCGTTCCGATGCGGAATGGAGACCAAAGCCGGTATCCCATTCACCTGCGCGGGTTGAAAATCCGGGCGCCATGAGATTGCGCCGAATGATTTCCGGCACGGTTGCATCTTTGCCAATTGCGTCCACGCCGGCGTATCCACCTCGCCACCAGGTTCTCAGAATCACCTTGCCCGGACCAGGTTCCACCGCTGCTGAAGCATTCTCGCCAATTTCCTGAATCAGGGGCACCATCTGCGCAAAGGAAAGACTGGTTGGGGGGATAAGGGGATCTATCAACACCTCGATTGAGATATTACGGAGAGACAATTTCTCTGCGAGCTTGTTGGCCGCGGCCTGAGTCGCGTGATTTAAATCCCTTATAACGCCACTGGAACCGTCGGTTGTGTAATCCAGACAACTGCCGACGTACTGCCAGATTCCCGCATAGGGAACTTCCGCCAGTTTAACCTCCGGGGATTCGATGTTGGTTGATGCATTAATGGTAATGGTTTTGAGCGTCATGGTATCGACCCCTTTTTGTGCGCACCACAGCGTTGCCTTGCAAAGACTCTGCCCCGCAACGGCTGGTCGCCAAATCTGTTATGTTCTTCGCCTGCGATTACGCCTGACAAACAGCCTGTTCACCGGTCGCAATCGCGATGGCCTCTTTCCATGTCTCGTGCAGCGACTCAAGGGCTGCAATAACCGGGACCAGAGGCTCGCTGTTCATCGTGCTGTACGCCTCAGTCATGTGCGCCATCATGGAATGGTACATGGACTCCAGGTCTGCACATAATTGAGGCGCCGCTTTGGCATCCAGTGATGCAATGAAATGCTCGATGATCCAGTACGCCTTGCCCAGTGACAGAATTTCTTCCGCTGTTTTCTGGCCTTCATCGATTTCTTCCTTTGCCTGCCGGACGTTCCGAATCGCACTGGCGTAAAGGGCCAGAAGAAGCTCGTTTCTGTTGACTTCCTGTGGTACCTGAACAACAGGCGACTGCTCAACGTTTTGGTGTTCGTGCAACATTTGTCTCTCTCCGTATGTTTGGTTGGACAACCCGTTCCTGTTGTCCTAAATCACTATCCATTACCCACCAATCAGCTGCAACGCCATCTGCGGTAACTGGTTGGCTTGCGCAAGCACCGAAATACCGGCCTGCATCAAAATCTGTGCCCGTGTCTGATTTACGGTTTCGTCGGCCACATCCACATCCCTGATACGACTGTTTGCGGCTGACAGGTTTTCGCGCTGGGTCGCCAGATTCTTGATTGTACTGGCCAGTCGATTTTGAATCGCACCAAGGTCACCACGAATCTTCGAGACGCTGTTAATGGCGGTATCCAGCATATCCAGCGCGACCCGTGCATTCGACCCGGTTGCACCGCTAATCTGCATGCCACTGAGACCAATACCAATGGTACTCATGGTGCTGATTACTACCTGAATACGATCGTCCGGGTGATTTCGAATGCCCACCTGCAAGTCAAAAGATGCAGTGCCATCCAATAGCTGCATGCCGTTGAAGTCCGTAACGCCGGCGATGCGATCGATTTCATCCATCAATTCATTCAACTCGTTGTTCAGGTATCCGCGCTCCTCAGATCCCAGCGTGCCAGTTGCGGCCTGCACTGCCAGTTCTCTAAGACGGATAAGGATGTTTCCGACCTCGTTCAGCGCACCTTCCGCCACCTGGACCAGAGAGATACCATCCTGCGAATTTCGCTCCGCCTGCGCCAGCCCTCGAATCTGAGCACGCAATTTTTCTGAAATCGCCAACCCGGCAGCATCATCTTTCGACTTTGTGATTCGCATACCAGATGAAAGTCGCGCCATACTGGTGTTGAGCGAGTCTTCAGTTCTGCCCAAATTCCGTTGAGCGTTCATAGAAGCAATATTGGTATTAATTACCAGTCCCATCTTTTCCCTCCTTGGGTACTTGAAGCCCGTCTCGTTGTAATTGTCGGAAACGCGGCAAATCGTCGACTATCGCTGGCCTGAGCTCATCAGCAGCTATGCTGTCAGACAGCGCAAACACATCGAATTGAGTGATTGCGAAATATTCCGCGAGGCGTTCAAAAATTTCGTCCGAATCCGGAATGGCATTCCAGCTGTCGGCGGAATCAGCGGTATGCCTGTGAACAAACCGTTCGTTAAGAAACACGCCTGAACTGTCCTGTTTTTTTTCTTTTAATGTCTGCTGTTTCGTCACTTTTTCACCTGCCAGTCGTTGGCCTGACAGGTGTCATCGCAAAAGCGATGCCAATTTACACGTGACTGTCGACGATAATGGAGGAGGTTTGTTTGACTACGTGAGAACTAACCAAATAACCTTTTGTTTTCCGGACGTTAGAGATATTGCCGGAAACTTCCTTTTTCAAATTTGCCGCAGAATCAAGGCTTTTTTGATCGCGGGACACGCAACCCTTTGAAATTGCGTTACCTTTTTGGATCATTATTTCCATTTTTTTGACGGTATCGCCGTCAATATTTCCCCACCCTGCCTGACGGAGTGCCCGGATTTCTGTCAACTTACCGTCAAGAACCTGGAGGGAATCAATAATTTGTTGACGCTCTTTGATGCAGGCGTCAATCACAGGCTGTTCATCATGAAAATTGACGTGAACAGCATTAAATGCGTCAAGCAATTCGAGCCAGCTATTTAATGTATTAACTATAAGCTGCGGGTTCATACGGCACTCCCAATCCCCCCTGCCGTTGTCGCCCCTTCCACCGCGGCCTGATCAACAGCTTTTTTCCACGTCTCTCGCATTTCACGCAAATGCCGCAAAACAGGAATCAACGCACTGGAATCCATGTTCACATTGGCCTCGGCAATCTTTTCGAGCATGAAGCCATATATCTGCTCAAGATTGGAACACAGTTGAGGTGACATTTTATGATCCAGCGAATTAATGAATTCAGCAATAATGGCATGGGCTTTGCGCAGACTCTCTCCTTTGGGACCCGCCTGGCCTGCATCAATCTGAACCTGCGCCTTCTCAACAAAACGTATGGCGGCGTCATACAGCTGAATCAATACACGTCCAGGATTCGCGGTCTCGATATGAACCTTTTTATACGCCTGCTGACGGTACCCCAGTAAATTTTGCATACGGTTGTTCCTCCCACGTTTGCTTAGAAGCCCATTGATGACATATAACTCATTTGAGATTGAAGTTGATTCATACTGATTTCCATCGCGGTAAATTTAGCAGTCAGGCTATCCTCATAACTCGTGATGCGTTCTTCCGCCTGCAAAATTGAATCATCCAGTCGACTGATCATTCGCTGCAGTCCACTCTGCTGCGATTTCAGCACGCCATCCACACTGGACACATACTTGTCAATAAAATCATCAAGCAGCGTCCCCATACCACTAACAGTACCATCGTCACTTCCAGCAAAAAGTTGAGCAACGCCTCTGGTATCTCTGGCAAGTGCGTCTTCAAGATCGTCCGAATCCAGCTTCAGCGTGCCGTCCGTACTGGTGGAAATGCCAATCTGCGAAAGCGCTGTATATGTTCCCCCCACATCACCAATCGCACTGGCTATCATGGTTCCCATTTGCATGCGCAAAGACCGAAGGGAACCGTTCGAAGTGGTATCATTGTTCACCATTGTCAAAATTTCGTTGTAACTTTTGACGAATCCTTCAAGGGTACTTTTGATTTCCTCGTTGTCGGATTTGATCTCCATCTGAAACGGTGAGTCCGTCGTTTCCCTGACGTTAATGGTGACACCTGTCAATACATCCTCAAAAGTGTTTGAGTCGCTGATGATCTCCATGTCATCAACATAAATACGGGCGGTCTGAGCGCTCTGGTATTCGGTAAATCCAAATCCAAGGGTCCCAGACTCCGACACGGTAAATCCGGCATCCAGCGGGTCTCCGGTTTCCTTTCCGGCAATCTGCATCCGATATGCGGTACCGTCGAACAGCAGACTGGCACTCACATTCGCCTCAGATCCGTTTATGGCATTAACGATATCCTCCAATGTCATTTCGCCTGTCACCGGAATATCGACTGCACTGCCACTGCCCACAGTTATGGACAGGGTTCCTGCGCCGGCTGCACCTTTCAGCGTTTTGTCAGCATATGTTGCAGTGGAGTAGTCGCGTTCCGCCTGGGCCAATCGATCCACCTGAACCTTATATGTACCCGGGGACGCGTCACCATTGGCGGAAACATCCATGGCGTCTTCTTCAGAGTACGCCGCTGAATACGACAGGAAATCACCAATCGAACTCATGCCCTCAACAGTCTTTTGCAACGCCTGCATTTTTGAGTTCAAATCACGAATACTCGTCAGTTGGCTGTTGTAATCCTTTTTTTGCGCTTCCATCGCGCGAATCGGTGCTTTTTCGGAATAAACAAAAGACTCGATAATTGCGCCAGTATCGATTCCTGAACTGATTCCCGAGAAGGTGATACCCATGTCAAATGCTCCTTTGTTCCGCGTTCACTTCAAATGACGCTGTTCAGGAATTGCGCCTGCTGGTGCTTGATTCTCTGTGCGGTGCGAATCATTTCTTCAGGAGGAATCTGTCTGACAACCTCATCCCCATTCAGGCTTTTGATTTGCATCACGACAAGGTCGTTTTCCCGGTCATATTTCACATCAACCCGTTGTCCCATGGTTTGGGCCACTTCCTTGCCGGCTTCGACGGCCGCCGCAATGAGCGGTTCGTTGACTTCCGCCTTTGAATCCGTTTTAACTTCCCGCTGCACACGCTCCACATGATGCAGCTCATTCACTTCTCTTTCAAAGTCGGGTCCGCGCTGAATTCCTGTAATTGTTTTTGTATTTGGCATCTTACCACCTCATTTATCCGGTTCCGTCCGGATAATCGACGAAGCGCCCTCCCCATTATCGGGGAGGGGCTACGTCAAAAAAATCAGCCGATTAGCGACAGCGCCATGCTCGGCAAACCATTTGCCTGGGCAAGGACCGCTGTACCGGCCTGCATGAGAATCTGGCTCCGAGTCATATCCACAGACTCAGAGGCTACGTCGACATCTCGAATACGGCTGTTCGAGGCCGACAGATTTTCACGGGTTGTCGCAAGGTTACGCACAGTGCTTTCCAGACGGTTCTGGTAGGCGCCGAGTTTGCCTCGCTGTTCAGAAAGATTGGTGATCGCGGTGTCAATGGTTGAAAGCGCGCCCTGCGCACCACTGGCAGTGGAAATATTCGCCGAGCTGATTCCAATTGAGGACGACGTCGCCCTGACGTCCTTGAAATCAACTGTGAGCTGATCATTGGCAGCAACATTCGAAATGCCAACCTGCAGCGTCACCGACGTGTTTCCATTCAACAGTGATGTGCCGTTGAACTCCGTGGAGTTTGCAATACGCGTAATTTCCTCCGACAATTGACTGAATTCCGTGTTCAAAAATCCTTTCTGAGCTGAATCGGTTGTCCCGTTGGCAGCCTGTACTGCCAGCTCTCTCATTCGAATAAGCATGCCGCTGATCTCATCCATCGCGCCTTCGGCCGTCTGCACAAGAGAGATCCCGTCATTCGCATTTCTTTCCGCCTGGGAAAGACCGCGAATCTGGGCTTTCATCTTTTCGCTGATAGCCAATCCCGCCGCATCGTCCTTTGCTGAAGTAATCCTCAGGCCCGAGGACAGACGCGCCATGCTTGTCGACAGAGAGGAACTGGTTCGTGACAGATTCCTCTGGGCGTTAATCGCCTGCGTGTTTGTGTTAATTACCATTCCCATGGTTCTTCCTCCCTGGAAGCCGGGCTGGGCGGCCCGGGGAGCCTTCGTGCTCCTTGTTCCGTTATGTGTGGGCGTAGCTTCTGGGAAACTCCTCCCGTTTTGGCCGGCCTTAACGCATCCGGAACGAGCCTTCCATGGCTACACTTGTTATGTCGGCGGGGATGGTCAGTTCTTGAGTAAAAAAAATGAAAAGATTAAAAAAAAACTGTGAAATTAATCAGATATACAGGATGGGCAGGCGCAGCAATTCAATGAAATTTACCGGGCGCTATTTATAGTCTGTATTTGTGTCAGAGGAATCTTTATTGGAATCGTCGGAGGGATCTTCGGCAAAACGGATGGCATTGGCGCCGGTAATCCATTCCGTGCGGGTAATGCCGTCTTCCATACTGTCCATCAGGGTGACCACCACTATTCGTCCCCGCCCTTCCCTGTAAATCAAGCCGGCGGATGCGAGACTCATGGCTGAAAACTCCGGCACCGGCTGAAATGTGCCTGTGATGTAACTGCTGGCGTTGAACCGTGACGAGGCTTCGGTTCCGGGATGTTCCTGCATGTCCGCAACCAGATTGGCGCCGTTGAGTCGAATTATCACATTCATCAGTTCGTTGGCTGTGGATACATTGCCACCGTTATCCGCGCTGGCGGTGTTTTCGCCCGGAAGAATCTTAAATAGCACGTGCACCTTCCCGGATTTGGCCTTCAGAGCATAATCGTACTGCCACAGGGCATTCGCTTCGGGCAAAACCCCATCAAACTGCTCCGGAATCACAAATTCGACTCGCGCTGCGACCAGCAGGGACACCAGCTCTGCCGGCAGTCCCATCTCTTCGTAGTGCACACGAAGCTGTTCGGCAAACGAGATTTCGACTTCCTTGCTGTCAACAATTTCAACTTGCCGGTCGTTCTGAGTGTCCGCAGAATCGTCCTGAACCGCCAAAACGGGCGCGTCAGCGGTGTTATCTGCCACTTCGGTCCTGGCGGCAGCACCACATCCCAGCGTCAATACCGCGATGCAGAGGTGGAATGCACCCTCCCGCACCCCTTTAAAAACTGGCTTCGCCACCATCATCATTGTCCTGCTCCTTTGATTGATATGTAACCGGGAAACCCAGTGCGTTTGCACAGTGTCGCTGTAATCTACACGAAACCATCCGTTTCATCCAAACAAATCGTCAGGCAGTATGCAGCGTTTTATTCGTCGAAAAACATCGGCTGCACATGTTTCATGTAAGCATTGATGTTTTGCGCATCATCGGCGGACAGATGAAGAAATCGCACCCCCACGCCCGGCGGTGTATCCGGGGTCATTTCGTTGTATTCCCGGCACCAGCAGACCTCACCATCGATGCTCATTACCGGTCCGCTCGGCAATCGGAAGTTCAGATTTACCAGATGCCCGATTTGCGGCGCATCGTAGGTTGCGACAAAAAGCCCCCCAGAGGAAATATCGGTGGTGAATCCAGTAAAAAAATTGGAATCGGACTGCCCGCCAAGGTCGACTTCCATTAGTTTTCTCGGTGTGGACCGACGGTCATCCGGGGGCGGCTGCATGGGTTGCGCAGCCGAAGACTTTTGGGGCGCCCTGGCAGCGCCAGTGCCCGTGGGCGCAACAGCAGGTTTGGTCAGTTCCTTGTATACCGGAAACAAAATCGCCAGAATTCGCGCAATTGTCGTGGTCGCTGCCTGCAGACGGGCATCCCCGCTGTCCACGTTTTGCATCATCTGCAAAATATCCCGCAGGTTTTTCATCGCACTTTTAAGCGGTGCCGGTTTCGTCAGTTGCTGCTCCTGTGCCTCGAAAAGCGAACGAACCGATGTGGCCAGCAAACTCGTTACTTTTCCCAAATCAAAATGAGACACATTGATGTCCTGAATCAATCCCAATGCATTACCCAGAGCTTCTCTGGCCCGGATAATCTGTACCAGCAGCTGTTGATGTGTCGAATCAGGTGTCATGGCCGTCGCTCCATCACATATCGTCTTTTATGCGGAAACACTTTAAATTTATTACAGAATTTCACCAAGGAATATAGCATAAAAGCGAACCATGCACTGTCAAATTGAATATTTGCGTCTTTTTCACCCCACGCCACCAATTCCCCTGCAAAATCGATGCACTTGATGTTATATTAATCGCTGATTTGCGCTGAAACTGAAATTTCGGCAGACTATATATTAATTTTGAGTTGTGACATCAGGTCACACGTCCCGTCGATGAGGTTATCATGTTTTATCGTTTATTAATTTTACTTAGTACTTTGGGTTGTTTTGTCTTTCTTGCGTCGCCGGGATGTTCCAGTGACTCACGTACGCTCCGCCCCACTGGTGGGTCATCGGACAGTGACAGCGACGCGGATTCAGATTCAGATTCGGATTCGGACTCAGACAGCGATGGTGACGCGGCTGGCGGCGATTACCTGGAAATTGACAACGTTTGGTATGGATACGCCTGGCCGGAAGTGGGAAACCCGGAGGCCGACGAAATGTCACCGTCCGATTTTTCGAAGCTGGACGACGGCGACCAGATGTGCCTTGCCGGGACGCTGGCCAAAGACGGCATCGGATCGTATGGCATGATAGCGTTTAACATCAAACAGGAGCCGGATGGTGAGCCCGAAACGCTGCCTGTTCAGGGGGATGGCATTACGGTTGCGCTGGACATTGAAACCGGGTTCAATCTGTACCAGGTGGAATTGCATGGTCCCAGAGCAAATCCCGGCGACGAACACAATGTGTGGTGTCACAACATTGTTGGCAGTGGCGGCACCTACCGCTGGGACGAATTTTATACGCGCTGTTACAACAACCTCAACCCCGGCGATGCCTACGCGGGGGAGCCAATTGAGTTTATTTCAATCACCGTCCCTGGCAATCTGTCGTCCATTCCTTTTGATTTCTGTATTGCCGACATCATTCCAGAGGAAACCATCGACGAGGGGACGGACGATCTTTATCCGGAAAAATCGGGTGAAATCTGCCTCGATACTGGAAAGGAAAACGTGTACACCCAGGATCCGGACGTGGGTTATAAAATTTCGAATAACGTCTGGAACCCCACTGGCGGCGAACAGTGCATCGAATACGACAACAACTCGTTTGAAGTAACGAAGCAGACCAACAGTACCGGCGGTGGCGCCCCCACAGGGTATCCGTCCATCATTTACGGCGCCAAAACCCAGTCGGAAATCACCAGATTCTCCAAACTGCCCAAAAAAGTCAGCGACCTCGGAAATGTGACAACCCACTGGCGCCACAACGCCGGTGGGCCATCCGGAACGTACAATGCCGCGTACGATGTGTGGTTCAATTACAGCGAAGAGGAATGGAACGAAGTCAGTGATCAGGGGGATCTGCCGACCGCCGCATATCTGATGGTCTGGTACCATTCACAGGGCGGGATCACGCCTATTCCATCCAATACCGGACAGCGGGTCAATATTGCAGGGGTATCATGGGAAGTATGGACAGGCAATCCAGGACCATCGGGGGCAAAACACATTGCGTACGTCGCCAATGGCGAGACGGAACTGACTATCGATCTTAAGGATTTTATCGACGACGCAGTGGACAGGGGGGTAATCAGCGAAAGCTACTATCTGTCTGCCATTCAGGCTGGATTCGAAATCTGGAGCGGCGGAGCAGGACTGAAAACCACAGAATTCCGGGTGGATGAAGACAGCATCTAACCCGGTTCAAAGGACATTCCTGCCGCCCATTTCATCCCTGACCTCCCATTACCGAAAACAAATTCACGCGGATTATGACATTTCGGCATTTAATTTCGCCAACCTGTGCCGTAACAGATCATATGAAGGAATCATGTACACAAAAACACAAAGGAAATCTGTAATGTCCCGCATTCTGGTAATCGACGATGACCCTTTTATTAGAGACGTCCTGTTTCAGTCACTTAGCAGAGCAGGTCACGAGATCACTCTCGCTGAAGACGGCGATCACGGTCTTTCACGCTTTCTTTCGCGCTTTGACGATGCACCTTTTGATTTGGTTATCACTGACCTTATTATGCCTAAAAAGGAAGGGGTGGAAACCATTGCGGAGTTAAAAAAGATTGCGCCGGATGCAAAAATCATCGCCATTTCGGGTGGATATCGGCTCCCTGCGGAAAATTATCTGAAAATTGCGTCCACACTGGGTGTAAACGGTACGCTCATCAAACCGTTCGAAAAAGCTGAACTGCTGGACGAAGTGCAACGGGTTCTTGCGGAGTAGCAAAACGATGTGTCCGACCAAAAGTTTGAAGACGAATCACCCTGGCGGGAACAATCACAAGGAGCCTATAAATGAATAAACTGCAAATTGACGATGTGTTACTGGACTGTGTGATTCGAGGGACTCTTGAAGGCCTCGAAATGGCCGAGGTTGCACCTCAGGCGATTGGCGCATCAAAATTCAACACCGTAAACAAAGAGATATCCGTTATTGTAGGGCTTCATGGTGAAAAGCGAAACGGCAATATGGCCATGAATCTATCTGAAAGAACAGCCATCTTTCTTGCCGGCAGGTTGATGGGGGAAGAAATTTCAACACTGGACGACGATGCGATTGATGCACTTTGCGAAATCGGCAACATGATTGCCGGGCGACTCAAGGAGCTGCTGATTGACACCCCCCATGAGTTTCGGACAATCTCGCTTCCAGCTGTGATTTTTGGCGCCAATTATACAATGTACCATACCAAAAACATCACATCCATTTCGGTGATGTTCGAATTGCAAGATATTCCCATCGGTCATATGGGGGATAAATTTTTCAATGTCAGCATTGCGCTGCTAACTCAAAGTTAATGTCGCCTTTGACACTCAAGGCATCGCTCAGTTCAACCGTCCCCCGTGCAGGCTATCAAGTGTCCCTGTTCCGTGACCAATTAAAATGGTTATTTCCATCGTTCGCGTTTTTCGTGTATTGTTCATCAACAACAAGAGGTTGATCATTTATGCGGAATTTTGCACTGTTCATACTGAGCGCTGAAGCTGAAGCCGGATTTATGCGGGGGGGGGGCGCATGACTTCCAGAAAATCTCTATCTCCTCCCAGAGAATTCGATGGATATCAGTTAATCCGGCGTTTGGGCAAAGGTGGGATGGGCGAAGTTCACAAGGCCCTCGACACGCTGCTTGACAGGTTCGTCGCCATCAAGTTCATCACCACCGCCAAAGCCGACGAAATTGCCAGAACCCGATTTCTGCTGGAGGCTCGGGCATTCGCGCGTTTGCAGCATCCCAATGTTGTGTCCATTTATCGCGTTGGTGAAGTACTTGGGTTTCCATATCTTGTTTCGGAGTATGTTCAGGGCAAACCCCTCGATGGCTTTTCTTTTCGACGCGCAGACGTTACCCGCATTATTCAAATCGCATCCGGCATCGCTCGCGGTCTCGCTGCCGCTCACAAACAGGGAGTGATTCATCGGGATATCAAACCGGGCAATATTATGGTGACCGATAGCGGGGAAGCAAAAATTCTCGATTTCGGAATTGCCAAACTGCTGGAGTCAATGTCCAGCACCTCAGCAGTAACAGAGCCTGTGTGGGACGTGGGAGACCACCTGCCCGAAGAGTTGCTCGACAGCGATGTTGATATACTTGACAATTCCATACGATACGAACCGGTCAAAGACGCAGATACCGCGATGCTTGATAAAATCGAGGAAGAGACACCGATTCATGAGAAAGAGCTCACCCGCCCAGGGACTGCCATCGGCACCCCCCGCTACATGGCGCCTGAGGTTTGGCGCGGCAAGGAAGCCACTTTTCGCTCGGATGTATATTCATTTGGCGCCCTGCTCTTCTTTCTGTGCACTGGTGAATCACCTCACAACGGGAAAACCGCCCGTGAAATTGGGAAAAAATGCGTCACAACCGACGCACCACCGCTTCAAAGCGTTGTGGCAGGAATCCATCCAGGCGTTGCGGAGGTGGTCAACAGGTGTCTGCGCCGAAACCCGGTTGAACGCTATGCCAACGGAAATGAAGTCCGAATGGCCCTGGCCCAGCTCACCCCGGAGATGCGAACAGAGGTTTCTCCGGAAGGCAATCCGTATCGTGGACTGCATCCGTTTGAACAGGAACACCGGAATCTCTTTTTTGGCAGGGATTCCGAAATCCGTTTAATCCTTGAAAGGCTGAAATCAGAGCCACTGGTTGTGGTGGCCGGCGATTCCGGAATTGGCAAGTCGTCGCTATGCCGCGCGGGCATAATGCCTCGGGTCGAAAGCTGGATGAGCGATCGTCGCAACTGGCGGACCATGACGATTGTTCCTGGTGCGCATCCCCTGGTTTCATTTTCCGCTTCTCTTTGTCCGTTTATTCACAAAAGCGAAAAGGAGATTGAAGAGGCTATTCGCCTCGAACCGGCGAATATTGCGCGAATGATCCGCTCTGCATCCGGCCCCGAAGGCGGTCTGCTCATTTTCATAGATCAACTGGAAGAATTGATTACCGTATCAGAAAAGCACGAAGCTGAGGCCGTTGCTGAACTGCTTAAGTGGTTGTCGGTGCCAACTCCTGGTGTACGGCTTTTAGCGACGGTTCGCGGGGACTACCTGGCCAATGTCGCCGCACTGCCACAGTTGAGCGAACAGATATCCACTGCTCTGTTTTTTGTGCGGCCAATGAATAAAGACCGCGTTGCCGAAGCTATCGTTGGCCCCGCTAACGCCAAAGGTGTCACATTCGAATCTGACGAACTGGTGAAAACGATTGTGGATGCCACAGTGAATGCGGATGGTGGATTGCCGTTGCTGCAATTTGCTTTGCGAGAGCTATGGGAAGCACGGGATCAGGATATCATCACATCAAAAACGCTAAAGGCCATTGGCGGTGTTGAAGGCGCGTTGTCGAGGCATGCTGACGACGTCTATGATCAGCTTTCTCCTCAAATCAGGGAAGCCGCGCGAGAAGTGATGATTCGCCTGGTCACAGCTCAGCGAACACGGAGTCGAAAGACAATAGTTCAATTGAATCCGGAAAGCAGCAGGGAGATCAGAGACGCCATCCATTATCTCACCCGGGGGCGACTGATTGTTGTCCGGGAAACCAAAGACGGCGCGGTATACGAAATCGCACACGAATCACTGCTGACAGGTTGGAAAAAACTGGCCGACTGGCTCTCTTCAGACACCGAGTCCTCGATTATAAAGGAACGATTGCACAAAGCCGCCGAGGAATGGACAAGACTGAAATATGCGGGAGAAGCACTGTGGGAAAAAACCCACTTAAAGGAATGCCAGTTTATTAACGAAGATACACTCGACGAGATGTCGAAACGCTTCCTGCGCGCTTCAAGACAGGCCAGCCGAAATCGACGTATTGCCGGATGGCTGCTCATTCTGCTGGTGCCGGTATCCATAATCTTTATCTATACCGGCGGAATGGCGCATAAAACTGACGAGCAGACGCAGCAGGTGACAACTGAAGCCGAACTGGCGCAGTCATTGCTCGAACAGGTGAACATTCAGCTGACTGAGCTGAAAAATACCCAAAACGATGCCCAGCGAATGTATGCCAGAAAAAACATCGTAGAGGCTGAAAGACGCTGGGAACGCGCCATTCAACTGTTAAAATCAGTTAATCGAAGTTATGAGGAAGCGGCGCGGCATCTGGAGGCGGCGCTGCTTCTTGACGAAAAAAACAAAACCCTCCGTCGCCTTTATGGCAAGGTGCTTTTTGAACGTGCGGTGCTTGCGGTTGATGCACACAACCCGACTGATGCGCTCAATTATTTAAGCAGACTGCCTCTTTTCGACGACGGCCTGTATCAGTCAAAATGGGTTGAGCCCGGAACTGTTTCATTTCATATCACCCACGGCGAAGATGTCAGCTCCGTAAAAGTGGAACTCCTGAAATATGTACCAAGCGAATCCGGCAATTTTGCGGTTTCAAAAACCGGTGAGGTTGCCAACCGCACACAGCAAATAAAGATCACTCCCGGTTCTTATCTGGCAATCGTTAAATCCAAAGGCGGGGCTCCGGTCCAATATCCGTTTGTTATCTCCCGCGGTGAAAGATTGCAAATATCATTTGAATTGCCCGCATCCTCCACTGTGCCGGAAAATATGCAGTATATCCCTGCCGGCAACTTTTATTTTGGTGCGTCAGCACCGGAAGAAATCAGAATCGACGTTCTCCACACCCTGCCCCTGCAGAGACGCGCGACCTCTGGATTCCTGATTTCGCGGTTCGAGGTGACATTCGAACAGTGGCTGACCTTCCTTGACGATGAGCAGGACGCCATACAAAAGAATCCATTCCCGTTTAATATCAGTAAAAACAATGATTTTTTTGCCATTTCGATCAGCGAAAACGACGGGAATCAATGGGTCCTGAGATACCGGCCTCGCACGGTGGAATACATTGCGACCGAAGGCGAGCCAATTGATTATGTCACCCGAAAACACAGCCAGCGGCAGGATTGGCTGCAGATGCCTGTATCCGGAATCACATGGAAAGAAGCAAAAAAATATGCTGCCTGGCTTGATATGACAGGCGAGCTGCCAGGGGCCCGACTGTGCACCGAATTGGAATGGGAGCGCGCCGCTCGCGGTGCGGACGCCCGCATTTATCCTCATGGCAACGCGCTTCAAAGCGATGATGCCAATTATGCCGATACGTTTGGTCGTGTCTCGGCGTCTCTTGGCCCCAATGAAGTGGGGCAGTTTCCGGATTCTGTCAGCCCGTTCAACCTCAATGATATGGCCGGCAATGTTCAGGAGTGGACCATTTCTGCCATAAAAAATGGCGAATATGTGCTGCGGGGCGGCAGTTATGCCGCTTCGGCCACCGCGCTTCGCGTAATGAGTCGCGAAATTCCAATTCACGACGATCAGCGAGACGTCACCGCTGGCTTCCGCATCTGTGCAGACTGGTAGAACCAGGCTTTGTCTCACAAAAGGGGGGTGAACCTTTGGATTGACTGGTTCTGCCCCGAAGGGGCGATCTGCAGAAAAGGAACCTTTTGAGACAGAACCTAAACAAAAAACGCATAGACATGGACTCAACGGAATACCGTTCATCATCTCCGCGCAGGGGTTCCGCGCAGGGGTCGCGCAGGGGTCGCGCAGGGGTCGCGCAGGGGTCGCGCAGGGTTAATAATTGTGTCCTGTTTTTTTGTGATGCAACATATTGGTGCATCTTCGAATTGTTTCTGATTAACGCTTCGTCAGGGAATGAGCGTTACCACCATCTCAATGGGGGCGTTGGCGCCAATAGTAATGTGCGAACTCTGACAGGCGGGGATGAACACGGTTTCGCCACACATTGCATGGACCGCATCGGCCATGGACTGAATTTCCGCCACGCCGTTCCCTGAGGTGCACATCACCGCGACAGGCCCCGATGATTGAAAGGTCACAGAGTCCCCTTTATCGAGCCTGACCGTTTCCATGGAGAAATACTCACACCGGACCCCCTTTCTGCCAGACTGCGGTGGTGTCACTTCAGGTTCACCGGATTGGTTAAAATGAATGGACGCCAGCGCCTCTTCCATATGCAGCGCCCGCGGCCTTCCATCGAGCCCCATGCGGTTCCAGTCAAAAACCCGATAAGTTGTATTTGAGGACTGCTGCACCTCGGCCAGCACAATTCCGGCGCCAATCGCGTGCACGGTGCCTGACGGAAGAAAAACGTAATCGCCGCGAGACACCTGTTTTTCGTGAAGAAGGGACGCCACCGTTCCGGCTTCAAGTGCATTTTCAAACTGTCCTCTGGTCACCCCGTCTCTTAGCCCAACATACAGTGTCGCATCCGGTCTGGCATCGATGATATACCAGGCCTCAGTCTTGGGTCTTGCGCCCTGTCCCAGCGCTCTGCACGCAAGGCTATCCGGATGCACCTGCACGGAAAGAGTCTGTTGCGCGTCAATGAATTTGAACAGCAGCGGAAATCTCCCTTCAAGCAAAGACGCGCTACCCAGCATTTGGTATTGATACCTCTCAATCAGCGTCTCAATGGATACGCCACCGTAAGGGCCGGAAGTAACAACGGACTGATTGCCCGGGAGATCGCAGATTTCCCATGATTCCCCAAATGGTTCGTCTGTCGGCAATGTTCGATTGAGCACCGTATTAAGGTTGCGTCCGCCCCACACAATTGATTTTAACAGCGGTTCAAATTTTAATATTGGCAGAGCCGTCATGCGGAGGACCTCCGGGAAGAATGAAAATCGTTGTAAATGTGAGCACTTCTTTGTCTTCGGGTTTCCATATGTTATGATATGGGACCTGGAAAACAAGGCAACAAGTGCAATTTATGAACATTTTTTTTATTCGAGAAAAATATAATCGCCCAATTACCATCATGTTAGCCATTCTGTTACCGCTGGCAACATTGAGCGCCTGCACATCAACCATGTTGGATGAGGAAGCATGTGAAAATGTCCCCCAGGTCGATATGGTCGATACACAGGGCCTTATTCAATTTGATGCGCAATTGAATGGCGATCTTAATTCCTTCACGCTGTGCGGAGATGACGGCCCACTTTTTGACAATAGATTCTCGCCCTATAAGGGGGGTGCACTTTCGCCGGATTTGGTCGTTGAATACTGGACCGCGTTGCAATGCCCCCATTGCGCTCATTTTGAAGCATACGTGGATGAACTGCTGAGGGAACAGCCAAGAATAAACAACCGCGTTCGCTTCTATTTTCATCATTATGCATGGAACGATTACGTGCACTATCACCAGGCGGCATTTGCCATCTCGCAGCAGGGCATGGACAGGTTCTGGCAGTTTCACGACATCCTGCAGGCAAACACCAACCGATACTACGACTATCTTGATCTCCATGACATCGCCCAATTCAACATCCAGGCGGACATGAGCCAGTATGACCTCCTGACGTCATCGGCAAATGCGGAAGGGGCAAAGGTTCTCAATTATCTGGAATATGAAAAAAAAGTCGCACGCGCCCATTGCGTTACCGCGACACCGACGGTATTTCTATGTGGGAAGCGCATATCAGACTGGCGTGAACTTAATAAACACATTTCAGCCTATTTTCAGACCAATTAGACGCCCATGGAAGTTAAATTTTTATTTAAAAACGGTTCACGCAATGAAAAATCAGTCGATTTTAAAGGTGTTTTTTTACTGAATCTGGGGAGCAATACTGACAATGATATGGTTTTCAATCTTCCGGAAGACAGTGAAGTATCGCCGTATCACACCCAAATTCGTCAGATGGACAATATGGTTTTCGTTCAGGACATGGGAAGTGCAAGCGGCACATTTCTCAACGGGCAGAGAATTACCAAGACTCAGCTGACTGATGGGGATATCATTCAACTTGGCATGGGGGGACCCAGGTTCTGCGTGTCTGTAACGGCCGATGCGGCAG
The DNA here is from genome assembly GCA_016937015.1 of Deltaproteobacteria bacterium. Lineage (GTDB taxonomy): Bacteria > Myxococcota_A > Polyangia > JAAYKL01 > JAAYKL01 > JAFGXQ01. The sequence goes on from JAFGWT010000141.1 coordinate 18,536, forward strand.
CGATGATTCCTGGTGAAAACGCGACTCAAAAAATATACGGAAAAAAAACGGTTGGGTTGATGATTCAGCAGGCGCTGAAATCAGCCGGCAATGGAATGAACCGAACCACCTCTTACTTTGAAGGTATTCTGGAAGCCCGTCTCAACATGAAAACCCGCAGGTATCGCATTGCGGTTATCGTCATATTTGCGTTGCTGGTGACCTTTGGTGCAGCCCTTGGTTTTTTTATGTATTACAGTACGCATTATCCCTCTGTGAAGCTGCTGGCCAACGAATCGGAGGCGGCAGAATACATCGCCCGGGAGAATCGGCACAACGTGTTTCTGCTGGCCGGTCTGCCACGAAGTGAGCCCAAAGATTCAGGCAACTGGCAGGGCTTCTGCACGGCATTTGCCATAGGCGCTGACCTGCTCGCAACCAATGCCCATTGTGTTCAAAAAGCCAGAAGCGATTACCAGACAGTCTGGGCACTGATGAATGAAGTCCCGAAATCGCGATATAAAGTAATAAAAATGCTGCATCATCCGGAATACGCACCAGGAACCATCACCCCGGATGTGGGGCTGCTCCGGATTTCTGAACGGTTGGATACATGGGTCAAAATGGCGGCGCAGCCTCAACTCAAGTCGCTCGAGCAGGGAACATTCATCTACATTTATGGCTTTCCAGGACGGCTGAGTAATCTTGCCTCTCCTGTGGCAACCTTTGTTCGCGGTGAAATTGGCAGAATTACCAACACCCATCAGCAGCCGGGCAGTTATGCCGAAAACATTCTGCTGCAGCATTCGGCTGTGATCAGCGAAGGGACATCCGGCAGTCCGATGTTTAATTTAGACGGTGACGTGGTGGGGGTGAATGCCGGCGGTTACGCAGCGGATGGACATATGATGATGGGATACAACTTCGGCATTCGCATTGATTCCATTGCGCCGTTGCTTCAATCCATTACCAGTGCGACTGCGACAGTTGAGTAATCCGGAGACAAGGTGACAACTCTTTTACGCTATTTATGGCTGTTTCCCCTGACCGTGCATGCAGGATACTTTGCTGCAACATGTCGGTACATTCCAAACCGCGTAGGGCCTGACCCTGGCGCTGCGGTGTCGAGACTGGTATTCTCATTTGAATGGCTGGCCATAGTGCTTTTTTCCAATTTGCTGCTGTTTGTATTCTGGAAACGCATGCCACACTTGAGCGACAAGACGCTCAGTGTGCCCAATCGCGAATACTGGCTGACAAATCCCGAGCATCGCAACGATTTGATTGCACGCCTTCAGAATTTAATCGAAACCATTCTGGTATTGATAAACATCTTTTTTCTTGGCATTTATCAATGGGTGTATCAGAGCAATGTACTGACACCGGTCATACGGTTGCCTATCATGCTGCTTATTGCGGGATTTATCACTTTTCCACTGACGCTCATCGCTGTGTATATGGTAAGTCTGATGAAAGCGCTGAAAAAGCCGCGTCCCCCCGCCCAATAAAGGCTTCAGGGGTGCTTCAGGGTTAAAGAGGACTTTTCTATCTGGGTTCACCGAAGGCCAGCTTATACCCGATGAGCAATTCGCCAAGAGGGGTTGTGCCTTTGACTCCGGTCAGGTGGCTGCTGATAAAATTAACGCTGAGCTGGCTATATATCATTCCTGGTCCCAAAACCCGTTCAAGCGCCAAATTCGCGCCACCGGTAATCGCAGGAAGGGTATCAATGCCTTTGTTTCCAGACCCCGTTGTGCCAAGGTCGGCCACAACCTTGACGCCCAGTTCAACCCCGGGGGTGACATACCAGAGCGGCCGCATGGGCACGCGATAATAAAACAGCGCAGTCACCGGGACCATCATGGTTTTACTTTCCACGGGGTACGGCTCAGCGTAATCAGGTCGCTGAATTGCACTGACTTTGTCGTATTCACAGCCCACCTGGATGCCGATACCCAATATGGGTTTTGCAGGTATGCGGAATGCCACACCAATCTTGCCCACCGGCGCATTCCACGTGGAAAAGTTCGCTGTATACCCAGCTGCGCCGGACAGAAAAATACGATAGGCGCCAACGGAGGGGGGTTCGGTCTTCGGCGCCACTGCTGGTTTGGGCTCTTTTTTAACTTCTTCCTTTTTCTCGATGGTGACGGCGGTTTCCCTGAAATCTTCGGTCCCCACCATCTCAATGCTTTGAGAGTGAACATGTTGCTGTGCGTCATCGTATATTGCGAATTTGACCGCTCCAGGCTTCTCGGGGACACGGTACCGCATCTCAAAAATGCCGCTCGACAGCTCGGTGGCTGCCGACAGTTGCCCGGCTTCCGCGGTGACGGAGGGGGATTCAATTTCGCTGTCGGCTTTTCCTTCGGGCGTCCAGAATACAAGCAGGAAATCCTCTGTTGATGTCTCATCGAGGTTTATCTGAGGCCCACGAGCGGCAAAGATGGCGGCGCGTGGTCCCTGAGGCAAATGCAAAGGCACTTCGTTGCCTTCATCATCAATGCCGTAGGTCACGCCAGGGGGAACCTCCACATCAACAAACGCCACGCCGTCCTGGTCGGCAGTGACAGGTCCAAATTTTCGACTGCCAATACGCAGGTATGTTGTGGCCTGCGGGGTCGTTTCTATCTGCGCCTTCCCCTGCCCTATCAGCTTCACGGTGGTAAAGCCCCAAAAGGTGGTGTTGCCGTCAGATGCGGAAACCACCACCAAATCAACAGCAGGATAAAACTGTTTCGGTGGTGTGTAAATGGCGTGAATTTTTCGTCCATTCGGGGTCACCTGAACGTCGGACACATCTCCCAGCAGCGCCTGGAAATTGAACTTGTGCAACTCTTTGTTGCGGGGCAGATGCATGGTCATATTCAATGACGTCTCAACCCCCAGCAGAAGCTTTTCCTTTGATAAGGTCACCCGGATTTGCGTGTTGCGATCACTCTGCTTTCCGGCGCTGGCAGTGGGTGACCAGAATCCGGTTGCAATCAGTATCAGGAACGACATAAACCAGGTTGTCGGTAACGTATTACGCAATGCTCTCAGTCTCCCTTGCTTCCCCAGTCAATGACCACGTTTTTGATGGATGCACTGTTTTTCGGTTCGGTACAATTCAATGTCTGTTCCCGTATGTTACCCCAGATATCTGTAGTTTTCAATTGCACTCTTCGGGCATTTGGCAACATGCGCACTCTGGCGAGAAAACTGCCGTCCGGATTCGGACGAATATCCTGTTCATTGACCATAATGGCGGTTCCCGTGGAAACCGTCCCGCGAACCACCGCCACAGTCTCACTGTATTTTTTACAGGCACCCGCTGAAAGCTTCAGGTATGCCTGCGTGGAGACCTTGTATGGAGCGACCGGCGCGTGTCCTTTTTCCACCACCGATTCCATCCCACTGGTTACCGTAACACTCTCCCCGGCCGCACTTAAATCCACCGAACCGGTCTCTGTGGCAACCGCCACCATGCGGCCATTATTTAAAATCGAAAACTTACCCTGATCCACTTTGGCCACCACCGTTCCGTCGCTGTTTTCGATGTTCAACACCCGCTTACCATTCTCGCCGTAATCAACACTTGCGCGCCCCTTGATTAACCCCAATCGCTGAGCGACGCCGGACAATTCCCGAACCTCAATTTCAGATGCGTTGCTTAATTCAATAGTGGATGCTTCACCCAGTCCCAAAACGACGGTGGAATCATCGCGAGTACGTACCGCATCATCCACGTTGAGCATGTCCCCTTTGCTCATGGGAGACCACGATTGCCCCAGTGCCGATTTCTTTTCGGCGGAACCGGCGACACTGACAACGCTAATCTGCTCAGCCGAGTGTTCGAATGGGACGGGCGCGGCGTCAGCGGAATTATTTAAATTCTGTAAATGCGTATCGTCCTGTCCTTCATCGAGGTGTTGCATAAAATACAGACCAATTCCTATCAGAATCAGTGAGAGTAATGCAAAGATGATGATTCGCTTTTTCATCGTTTACACCGCGACGCCCGTTGGGATCATAATGGAGATACCAGTCTTAAGGTTTTGTGCTTCCAATTGCGCAAGTTCATCTTCCCGCATGATTCGAATCTGTCCATCGTATCTCGATATTATCTGCATGACAATGAACAACCCAAGTCCAGTTCCCTGTCTGTCGCCCTTTGTTGAAAAGAACGGTTCAAAAGCCTTTTCCTTAACCTCCTGGCTCATCCCGCAACCATTATCGGCCACAATAAATTCCACAAAATTATTATCCCGTGCATACACCGCCACAAGCACCACTGCATCGGATACATCGTCCACTGCGTCCATGCTGTTCGACACCAGATTCGCAAGCATCTGCTCGATTTGCGTCCGATCTGCCAGTATATGCGGCAAATGCTCAGGGACATGCGCCTTGAGCTGAATTGACGGCCGATTGAGCAACTGCCACTGAAATGCGGAGAGCACTTTGGTGATGCTCTCAACCAGGTCCACTTCTCCCACCTCGGTTGAAGGGCTCATGAAATCCCGTGCACGACTGATTAGCTGCTCTGTGCGCCCCACGAGATTCAAGGCTTCGTTTACATTTTTTTCAACCTCATCGGATTTGGTATGAAGGCCATCCAGGATCATCTGAAGCGTCATTGACAAGGCGGTCATCGGCTGTCTGATCTCGTGAATCACTGCCGAAGCGCTGATTCCAAGTTCGGCGAATCGCGCAACTTTGAGGAGACGTTCATTATCTTCTTCGGAGAGCTGTTTCAGGATCTGGAAAAAATTACTCAACGGGTTCCTCCAACTCAAATGAACTTTATGAACTTTATGAACTTAAGATTTAGATACTGTAATTTCAGAAGCAAAATAGATGCTGACCAGTGTACCACGTCCAGGTTCAGATTCTATAGTCATTTTTGCTTCATGCTCGTCCACAATGCGTTCGACAGTGGTTAGGCCAATGCCCCGATTGCCTCGTCCAGGCGGGTGGGTGGTGAAAAAGGGGTCCACCGCCTTCAATCGGGTTGCCTCATCCATGCCACAGCCGTTGTCTTCGATGGATAGCTGTACAGCACCTGCGTCTATTTTTTTAACTGTAAGCAGAATCTGACCGCCGGATTTTGTTTCCACAGCGTTCAGGGCATTATCAATCAACGACGTGGTCACAAGCTGTAAATCGCGCTCGATGCCGTAGACGGTAACGTCATCATCCTTGTGCTTCCACGCCACCTCAACTCCCCTTTCCTTAAATCTCTCCAGATAAAAATCAACCGATCGGACAAGGATTTTCTCAAGGGAGACAGGCAGCATTCGCTCCCCCCACTGGGCCTGAGAAAACCGAAGCAGATCATCGACCACCTGTGCCACCCGTCTTGAATTATTAACGATATCTGTAAGGATTTTCCGATAGGTTGGATTGTCTTCAAGCTCCTGAAGCAAAAACTGTGCGTTCCCCACCACCCCGGTAAGCGGATTGTTTATCTCGTGGGCCACCCCTGCGCCAAGCTCACCCAGCGCAGCCAGCTTCTGGGTTTTGATAATCTGCTCCTGCGCCTCTTTGAGGGCCTTTGTTTTTTCGTCAACCCGGCGATGAAGCTCCCTGTTCCAGGTATGAATTTCATCGACCATCCGATTGAAAGTTCTCGACAACTCACCAATTTCATCCCGTGAAAAAACATCAATTTTACGATTGTAATTGCCGTCTGCCACCTGCCGCGACACCTCCGCCAGAGTGTCAAGCGGAGCGGTGATGCCTTTCGCCAACACAAAGCCGCCGCCAACGGCGACCATCAGACAAATCGCCATCCAAATAAGCAGCAGTTTTCGGATTTGGTAAAAGCGGTGCAGCGCCGCTTCTTTGGAAAATCGATAGAACAGCCGCCAACCAGTTACCGGAATCTGCTCCTGGATTAGAAAATACCCGCCGGAATGGTCGGAATGTTCAGTAATACTGCGTTTCTTCAGGGGCATGTCCATTTTTGATGCGACAAAATCACGCTGAAAAGATCCACCGCCGCAGACAAATGAGCCTTTCCCATCGGCCAGCACCGACTCCGACACATAGCCCGTTTGGGATTCGGTTTCCCCCATCACCCCACAGAGATCCCCCAGAGAAACGCCAATCGCCAGCACCCAGTGGCGGGCATCGTCAGCGACGACGGACTTGGTGATCACCACGCGGGGGTCACCCGCTGTTGAATAATACACAGGCCCCATTGCCAAATCGACTTTCAACGCCGTTTTCAGTGGTACATTCCTGGCAAATTCATTGAGCTCCGCATCGCTGACAAAGGGGCGGCGCTGATTTTCCGTAATATTTTTGCTGGGGTGATATGGCGGGACGACCGCTTTTCCGTTGTCGTCCAGCAATGCCACAACAGTTGCAAATGACAGCTGATTGTATGCAATACTGAGCGCCTGAGGCAATTCCTGAACTGAGAAGTTCTCAAACGGCACCGCGTCCACGACCATCGTCACAACTTCAAGCATCCATAAGATTCGGTCATTCGTGCGCCCGGCCAGTTGCTCGGTTTCATTTTCGGCCCGCTCCCGCACAGTGGTGGAGAAATCCCTCACCAGGATTTGATCCGCAAAGATATAGCTGACAGACAGGGGAACAATGGCGCCTAAGATGAGCAACAGGAGTATCTTTGTGCGAATCTTCATAGGGGAATCTCTACTCCAATCTGTATTACGCTGAAACTCGGTATAAGTCGAATTGAACCCAAAGTTCTTCTAATATGACATATTCAACCGTGAATACCAGGGAAAAACAGGGGGATGGCGGAAATTCCGTTAAGGTGTGCGATGACGGCCAACATCCTGATATTGCAGGCCGAATTTTATCTGACTGCAGCAGCGGCGCGTGCGTGCACCTCAAAGCTGTGAGTGCTGTTAAAATAGGCAGGCAGTTGGTGAAAAATAACGTTGAAGGGAGTGGAGTATCCGCTTCTGATATTGCAGACTGCGGGTTTGCCGCCTCTGAGGTACAATCGTGGGATACGTTGAGCGCGGACTTTGCGAAGTCTTTTATCGGGCAGCTTAACATTACAGGGCACAACAACCGTTGACACAACGTTGCGCGAGGCGTCCAGAATGCGGCCTTCGAGCATCACCTGGGTCACATCAAATCTGGAATTATTCTGGATCTCTCCACGGATTACCCCGACTGTCCGGCCTTGCCTGACCTTCAGCGTATACCCCTTTCCCAGCGTGATACTCAGTTGCTGCACCAAATCAGCCGTGATCTCCGCATCCGTCTGGAGTGAAAAAGCCCGCTTAATATCCTGGTCCAATCGGTTGATTGAAAGTGACCAGCCATTCATTCCGGCAACATAGAGCACAAATCCGATGGCCAGAAACGAAATCGAGCCGGCAATGACGGCTTTTCGCGTTGCCGCCCGCCGGAAGGAGCCAATGGCGTATTCGGACAGCACAAGCGTGTTATCCTTTTCCCATGCCTCAGCCTTCGAAACGGTTGGCCCGTCGATTTCGTCGCCCTCCACTGACCTGAACTCAAATCTCAGCCGCTGCGTTGCATCCGAACGCGTCACCGCACCTGATTCAGCACCTGATTCAGCATCTGGCACCGAATCCGGACTTATCAATTCATAATACACATCCTTCTGAGCCGGCATTGCGTCTTCGGGCGACGCCATTTCGACGGTCATAATAAAGATGCATTTGCACCGGACACACTTGAGTCTGTAAGGCGTTTTCTCACCAGCCGCAATAGGCAGGGACTCGAGCGGCAATTCGTAGCCGGTCTGACATCGAGGACACCGAAACCTCATTTTATCCCCCTGTTATTTTTTTCCGTAGGACTGGTATGCATGAAGCAATGCTTCGGCAAGCCAGTTTCCAATGGTTTGAGCGCCACTTTTTGTGGGGTGGATAAAATCTCCGCCCCCGAGTCCTGTGGTGACCCATTTGGCCATGCTGCCATCTCCCCCCATCGCCTCGTAGGTATCAAAAAATGCACAGCCCACATCGAAGGCCACCTGTCTCTGCGCTTGATTCAGCCGGGCCGGCATCTTCTTTGACCCAAGGCCACCGGTCTCTTTTCTGGTCGCCTGATCGAGAGGGCCAACAACAAGACAGGATGCATTTTCGCCAGTGGCTTTCACCGTTCGAAGTATTTTAGCAAAGTCCTCGCGATATTGCTTTAGATTTAAAAATTTATTGGCCCCTTCGTTGGCCCCCATCATTAGTATAATCAATGACGGCTCCCGGTATCTCATCTCCTCCTGCCAGTGCGCCACGTCGTATCTTGCAAGGGCGGTGGCACGCGCGCCGTTAATCGCCAGGCTGTCGTAAACGACGCCAGGTTCACCGGTTTCGAGAATCACCCCAAACAGACGCAACAGGCCGTCGTTGTTGGATAATATCCGCAATCGGGATTGCCCCAGCTTAACCTGTATTTTCTCGTGACGCACTTTCTTAACTGGCCCATCGGTATATATCGTTTTTCGTTTTACATCATCTGTAAATACGTCAAAACTGCCACCGCCGGGCTGCTCAAGCCATGAAATATCAAACCACCGAACGACTTTGCCCTGATCGCCTTCTGTGGCGGTTTGGACCCATGCCTTGGCATTTTTGCCGCGCTGTGCCATAAAGGCAACCCCGCCCAACCCGTAAAGCCCATCCTTCAGTGGGGCAGACGTGAATGGTCGAATGTGCCACTTATCCTGGGTAGCCCCCTGTTCAACCCCCAAATGGTGATACCATTGCCAGGGGCGGGTGAGCAAAACGAATCCATGACCGGCATCACCAAATTTTCGCTGAAGCACGTATCTGACTCTCCCGGAAAGTTCGTCGGTGGTGAGAATGGAATCTCCGTAGTGGAGAATGCGCACGGGCTTGTTTCGCCGGCCATAGGCCAGGTCCCGCAAAGACATGGCGAACGCAGAAATATCGGATTCATTTGCAAATTCAATTTCCTGATGAGGTTCAGTAATCCGCTCTGCCTTAAACAGGTATTCCGCATCCGTTTCCAAAGGAGAAATGGCTTTGGCGGAAAATATCTGTGTTTCGGTTGGCGCCCTGTCGGCCGGATGCCATCGATTTCCCAAAAAATAGATATTAGCCAAAAAAGCAGCTGCGCCCAATATCGTAAACCAGAAAACAGACCACACTGATTTAATCGGATATTGTACCTTTTCGTTCCACATTTTGTCTTTTCACCAATATTTTCAGCTATCTATCGCCGGATAAGTATTTTTTTTTCAAGTGACCCGCTGAATACCGAAATTTTGTTGAATTGCACGAAAAAGTAAAGGCAATTGTCAATACGGTGGATGATTCATCCGTCACTGCCAGCCTCTGCCAGTTTTAAATTCACACGCCAAAACACTGCGCATCCGAACAGAAGACGTTCATTCGCATATATTCAATGTAAACACGTTTACAACTTAAAAATATAAATATTAACGTGGCCTTAGATTAAATTCGGTCATATGTCACTTTATATCAGAATACTATGCAGGTATCCGCGAGCACCATGGCGGCGCCAAACACAACTGGCATTGCATTGTTGCACGGTTGCACCTAATCCGATAATAAGTAAGCTTAAAAAGATTCAAAAAAAATGATTTTCAAAAACAGCCATGACAGTGAATTCGTACGGGAGCCCGTTCAGGGCCGATGGGGGGCAACCATCCGATTTTCGATAATTTCCCTCTGGGCGATTTATCTGATTATCAAATATTTTTACAGCTGCGAGATCTGGCTCCCGATGGTGGCCTATGCGCTGGTGTCACTGGTTTTGCTAATCATCCCCACGGCCTTTTCCAGAAATGTATTGGCCAGAATTTTTCCGGTTGTCGTCGACACCCTGTTTTTAAGTTATGTGGTTCACTTATTTGGCAGTACCACCTCCCAAATCTCGGTTTATTACGTGCTGTTGCTGATAGGGTATCACGTCACTGGAGTCGCCCCGGTGCGGCGCGCCGCTCTGGCCCTCGCCATCACCAGCTACGGGGCAGTGATTCTGCTCGAAGCACTGGAGGTTGTGCCTCGCTACACGGCCACTAATCAACATGGCGCTCTGCTGCCCGTATCCGAATCAATTTCATCGTTTCTCAAAGTGGCTATCGCCATTGGTGGGTCGTACCTGTTCCTGTCTGTTGCCACTCGAAAGATTGACAAATTCATTGCGACCGAAAAGCAGCTCAGAGAAGCGACGCGAATCAGTCAGGCCCAAACCCAGGATTTGCAAAAGCAGATTGAGTCCGCTCAGCGACTTGAGAGCCTCGGACGACTGGCCGGAGGGGTGGCTCACGATTTTAATAATCTGCTGACTGGCATCCTGACCAACTCGCAGTTTTTAAAGGATGCCCTCAAAGGCAATGAACGCAGCCTGGAAGATGTGGAAAAAATCATATTCGCTACCCGACAGGCTTCGGTGTTAACCAGCCAGCTGCTCACTTTCGGCAGAAAGCAGGTGGTGCGTCCCCGAATACTCAATCTCAACAAAATCATCATGGAATCCCATGGGGCAATCTGCGGCGCTATCGGGCCCCAGATAGCATTGAACCAGCAACTGAATCTGGATTTAGGCAATCTGAAAGCCGATGCCGCGCTGATTAAACAGGTACTGCTGAATCTGGTGGTCAATGCGCGCGATGCCATGCCCAACGGGGGAACACTTACAATTCAAACAGAGAACATGGAGATTACGCAGACGAATTTTAAGGATTTTCCCGACTTGTCACTCGGCTCCCACATACAGCTTGTCATTGCCGATACCGGAAAAGGGATTGCCCCAGAGGATATCGAGAAAATATTTGACCCGTTCTTCACGACCAAACACGGTGAACACGCCACAGGACTGGGGTTATCGAGTGTCTATGGGGTGGTTCGCCAGGCCAATGGGCACGTGGATGCCAGTTCTGAGCCAGGAAAAGGCACATCCATTCGGATTCTGTTCCCCCGGGTATTTGAATCGGCAACCGTTAATACAGCTCCGCAACCGATCATTTCAGCAACGACAGAAACGATTCTGCTGGTTGAGGACGAAGAAATGGTCCGAAGCAGCGTCGAGCGGATTTTAAAACGCCACAATTACAATGTTCTGTCTGCGGCCAGCGGCGAAGAAGCGATGGATGTTTTTGCCGGCTCTGCCGACCACATCAGCTTAATACTCACTGATGTGATTATGACCGGCATCACTGGAGAAGCACTGGCGGATCACATTCACCAGACCCACCCTCACCTGCCGGTGCTGTTTATGTCGGGGTACACCGAAGACGCAATATCCAACCAGGGGATTCTGAAGGAAGGCACAGCTTTTATCCCAAAACCTTTCAGTTCGGACGAACTGCTGGTCGCTGTGGCCCAAACCCTCAAGCGGGCAGGCAAAAACATGGAACAATCCACAGGAAATTGACTTCATCGCATATTTCCCAGCAATTTTTGGTTACTCAATTTATACTGGACGACCAAAACCCATTGCGTCATGGCAGACTGTTGCGTACTATGACAAAACACGCAATACGTGGAACATCAGGAAAATCAACCGGTTATCCGGTTAATACATTGGAGGACGCAATGATTTACAAAACCGTCACCGTTTGTGCGCTATCGGCGTTGTTCCTAACCATCGGATGCGGCGCCCCCTACGCCACAATGCAAAAAACCGGCTTAAATTACAGAGACTACCGTGTTGGCGTGGTGTCTATTTCAGAATACAAACCCAGATTTCTCGAATCCAACTGGGAGGTCGCAAACTGGCTGGAGCGCGCCGCCGATAAAACATGGCAGCGAAAGGACATCCCGCTGTACAAGGGGCCGGTATTCGTGGACCGCTATGGCGCCGGAGACCCACGCAAGGTTAAAAACTATTATTCAGAACTGGTCCTGGATCACGACGGCAGTCTGTCCACGCTCACTGTCGATGTAACCAGTGCATCAGCCCGCGAGCGGAATATATCAATGGACGACATCTACCAGACATTCGTTGACAACATGGCCGCCGGGGAACCATGGTATGCGGGAAAGCGCTTTGAAAAAGCGACTGTGGACAAACAGGCAAAAATCACAATGCTCAATTCACAGGTCATTCGAATTATGGATTTCGATGCCATCATCGGCTACGTCGACCGCAACGAATTCGATTCGGATGCGCCCAATGCCGACATGCGGTACGCCATCTTTTTGCTCCGCCTCACCGATGTTGGCGGTACAAACCGCACAGAAAGTCTGCAGGGAGAAAAAGAAAAGATCCCCGCTATTCTCAGCGTGATTCTCGAATCGGAGCCGGAATATTTCAATTCCCTGGTTGATGACTTCTACAGTCTTCTCAAACAGCTTCGTATCAACGGCAAGGAATTCGATGTGGATTACGTAAGCACCAGCGACCGGCCAGTGGCGCCGGAACCCTGCGATGCCAAAATGGCCAAAAAGGAAGGCAAAGCCTGCCCCGAAACACCCACCCGGGATACCAGTGGCGAAGACTTTGTCTCGCCGAAAGGTGGGACAAAAAAGAAGAAGTAAAAGAGACCCGGGAAAAAGGGACTCCAGTAGACTTTCAGCCTGGATTCTCTGCCAGGTTGGGCATGGGCCCCTTCACTTCTGTTTAACTATTTGCCTTGGGACTTTGAAGTTACGGACACTGTTTGCCGCAAACGGTTGTTTTACCGTCCGAGCAAATCTGCAAATCCCCTGACGCACACTGCGAAATCCAACAGCGATTCTCGACACCCAATGTGCCCGCTGGGCAGGCCATCTCACAGACTGCACCCGGACCGCAAACCGCGTTGCAGTCATTATCGATGCAGTTAAACATACAGTTGCTGCCAGGACCGCAACTGCAGGTACCATTGGCACATTCGCCATCGCATTGTCCGTTGTTGCCATCGCAATTCACATGGCAGGGCCCAGACTTGCATCGAAAACTGCAGTTGCTGCCCGATGAACAGTTGCAGCTACCGTTCCAGCATTCCCCGGCACAAAACGAATTCCCTTCGCAGTTGACGTGACAGGGACCGGATGGGCAATAGAACTCGCAGGATGCACCGGGCCCACAGGTGCATTCGCTATTGGCACACTCCGCAACGCAATGGGTGCCACCGTCGTCGCATACCGCCTCACAGGGCGGCGCAATGCACACCATATCGCAATCATCACCATGCAGACACAGGCAAAGCCCGTTCCGGCACGCCACATCGCGATGATCTCTGCAACCATTCGCAACAGTGATCACAACAACGAAAAAAACCATTTTCCACGTCAATCGCATTTCCGCCTCCAGTCTGGGAACATAAATGACGATCCGTGATAAATTCAACAGAATTTCGTTAAACCAAACAATTATTAAAAAATGGAAAAAATGGAACAGTGGCAATATGTTCAAATTTAACAGTGCTCATCAGTAAAGTGGCGAGTACTCATCGCAACTGGCCGATCCCGCGTCAGGGAGACATGAAATTTCGCACGCATCACAGTAGATGCACTGGCGCTGGTCCCAGAATAAGGACGCCACCGATTCAGAGACCCGTCCCAGACATTTTTCCTGTCTCTTTGACCAGTCATCGAAGATCCACGAATCATCGAAGCATTCCTGCAAAGCCCAGCACTCGGGATCCGCGTAGCACTTTTGCACCCAGGGCGTACACGGTCCACCCCAGGCCGCCCATGAATAACAAGCGATCTCTCCCGCTTCGGCATCCTCATCATAGCATGACGCATCCGGCGAATTGATCTCTTTTTCATTCACGCAAATGTGAAATTCATCAGGTCTTTTGCCGGCACACGATATTGGACAGGCATCGCATACCACGCATTTGGATATCTCCTGAAACAGCGCGATGGCCGCCGGTAAGGTATCGAGGGACATTTGACAATTCGCGCAGCAGGAAATCCATTCATCCCCCTCCAGACACCCGTCGCCGTTGCAGCAATCCCGCAAAATGCAGGAGCGATAGCGATCACAGCCGGTTTCCCCGGAGTCTTCTCTGCAGCGATGGTCAGCGTCTTCACACTGATTTTCAAGCGCACACTCCCAGCACCCGTGACCATAGCAGTCCACTTCACTGCCATCGCAGAACACATCCTCATCGCTGGCGTCGTGGTCTCCATCACCGGAGTCGTGCTCTCCATCGCCGATGTTTTGCTCTCCATCGCCGGAGTCGTCGTCATCGCCGGAGTCGTCGGCTTCGTCTTCGGTCACGTCGTTGTCGTCGTCGTAAACGTCCCAGGAATCCACGGGTTGACTCATCGCACAACCGGCGGCGCCACACAACCAAAACACTCTCATCCACACCCATTTGATATTCAAATTCATCGGTCATCCTTTCCCATGAACCCGACCGACAGCTGCAGTCGGCAACGGCCTGCTTTCCAGCACAGTTTTTTTGTAAGGTGTGCGGTTACAGAAGAATCAGTTCAACATTTGTGGCAAATATCTGGTTAAAATTCAGCGAGAAGAAATCTCTTTCTACGGCCGCTCAATGGCGCCAATATCCACAGCATCGTTCGTTATCCGCGGATTACCCAGCAAATCCGTCTCAGGCATCACATCCAGGATACGCCCTGCATCAACACATGGCGATTCGACCGATGGTGTGTAATCCTCATCCAAACTAAGCGGATCACTTCCCCACAAATCCACTCGCAGCCACTGTGCTGAGGATTCACTTAATTCGGGTTCAAAAGTGATTTCATCGTCCGATATCGCGGTCACGGTTCGCGCTATGGCATCATCGTCCAACTCAATAATGTCTCCGACCGCAAGCAATTCAAGCCCCTGTTCAATCAGCACGGTGGTTCGAGTGCCATCATCCACGGCAAACGTGGTGAAAACGGGCGCATTGGTAAAAAGCGGATCTGCATAAACGTTTCCAGGACCATTCACGGTATCCGGTAGATTCGAGTATTCAATGCGCTGTTGCGAAATATTCTCGTCCCCAGGAAAATCAATCGCATTGTTGTAAATAATCGAGTTGGTTATCCATGATTCGCCGGTAGGCATTTCCAAACCGAATTCCCAGGCTCTCTCCCCCGCGCCGGCAGAATTGCCGGTAATTGTGGAAAAATGCAGCTGCATTTGGCCTGATGTGTAAATGGCGCTGCCAGACCCCAGTGACACGTTTCCCACAAACAGGGAATTTGCAACACCGAGATTGCCCAGATTAAATATCCCGCCGCCAGCCCATTGGGTACGATTACCGATAAAAACGGTATTTAGAATGCCGGCCACCGAATCCTCACTGACATACATCGCCCCCCCAAGAGTCTCAACACTCCCATTCTGACTCGCCACATTTCCCCAAAACAGCGAATCCGTTACCGTCAGCTCGCCCCCCTTCCCAATCAACACCCCACCCGCTGAATCAACCGCGGTGTTGGCAGCGACGACACAATTGCTCATCCCCAGGACGGTCGCCTCTGTTGCATAAATGGCGCCCCCTGAAGATTCACATGTATTTGATGTGACAACTGTATCTGAAATATTCAAGGTTGAATTGCCACCCACCAGAATTGCGCCACCAAATCCATAAGTTCTGTTAGAACCGAAAGTACTGCTGTTGATATCAACCAGAGTGGCCCCGCCATCCATGTAAACAGCGCCACCGGCATAAGGCGAGGCGTGGCTTCTATTCCCAAGGAAATGGCTTGCGGAAATCCGCATATTCACACCATTTTCTGCAGAGATGGCGCCACCTGAATCTTCGGACAGGTTGGAGTCAAAAGTGCAGCTGTCAATGGTCATCTTTCCCCCATCCCCACTCACCGCGCCGCCGCCAATGTGACTGCCACTGGTCGCGAGATCCGTGTTGTTGCCAAAATCGCAACTGGTAATAACGACATCACCATTTACCGAATTGACGCCACCGCTATTCGAGTTCATGTTGTCATAAAAGCCGCAGTTTTCAATCGTCACCGTCGCATCGGTAACTTTCACACCGACCAGGCTATTCATGACCGTGCATCGGTCTATTTGGGCCGTCACGTCAGCCCCTGCCACTGTCATGGCGATTCCCGCAGCATCGAACAGACACCCCGAGATCTGAACGTTCCCCTCAGACAGAATGCCATTTCTAACAGTGTTGAATTCACAATTCGAAATCTCAGCGTTTGCCCCAAGGCATGATATGGCCGTTGACGCCTCACTGAATGCGATCCCATCAATCACCACGTCGTCATAGGCATAAACAAGCGGCGCTGCATCAGTCCCCCCGGATACCGGTCCACGGACCTGTGTTCCACGTTGCGCCTGCACTCGTTCTGTCAGGAGCGTCTCGGTACCATAAAACCCGCCATACAGATGAAGCCCGGCGGGGAGCACCATGGTTTCAGCATCGGCGATTGTGTTACCTGACGGATAATCGCCAATGGTCACCCAGACAGTGTTGCAGTGCGTCATGGGCAAATCCGCCAGCGCGCTGTAAATGGTTGCCTTTGCCCGCTCCCAGGAGAGGCCGTCATTGTCATCATCGCCGGTGGCGCCGTTTACGTAGGACACGCACTCCCTAAGGTCAATATCCGAGTCAGTATCGCTGTCGCTATCCGAGTCAGTATCGCTGTCGCCATCCGAGTCTGTATCGCTGTCGCTATCCGAATCCGCATCGCTCTCGCCACCTTCACAACAAATCGGATGCGCTGCAGGACAGGTGTAATCCGGCAGGTATGTGCCATTCATTTTCCGGCATTCACCTGTGTCCACACACGTCCCCGGGCAATCGAAATCCCCATCGCTATCGCTATCCGCGTCTGTATCGCCGTCACCGTCCGAGTCACTGTCGCTATCCGCGTCTGTATCTCCGTCACTGTCCGAGTCACTGTCGCTATCCACATCTGAGTCGTTGTCCGAATCGCTGTCGCTGTCCATATCGGCATCAGAATCCGTATCACCGTCAACGTCTGAATCGCCGTCACTGTCCGAATCCGAATCCGAATCCCCGTCCGTATCCCCATCACTCCCGGAGTTCAACTCAATGAAACTGTCATCGCTGCTCTGATAGCTGCCTTCGATGTACGGTGCCGACTTGCCACATGACACGGTACCAAACAAGACCAGACAAATG
Organism: Deltaproteobacteria bacterium; assembly: GCA_016937015.1. Taxonomy (GTDB): domain Bacteria; phylum Myxococcota_A; class Polyangia; order JAAYKL01; family JAAYKL01; genus JAFGXQ01. The sequence goes on from JAFGWT010000141.1 coordinate 35,511, forward strand.
GCCACTGATAAAAAAATGCGCATGGTCATCCTGCTTCCTTTCCGAAGCGCCGAAAGGCGAAACACAGGCTGTCGTTTCAGTATTATTGTACCAGCAAAAAAATAAATACCAGAAAAAAACGGATTTGGAACAGATTCAGAACGGTGTGGTTTCGTAGACGTACTTAATCCACTGATTGTAAAATTCGTGGCAATGCCCGCGCCAGATGTTCACCGGTTTATTTATGTTGACGTTTACCGGACGAACCACATCCTTAAGACCCTTGTCGCGATCCCGCAGATACTCCTCCACCAGACGTTCCGCCTCATATTCCGGATGCCCCAGATGCATCATGTAGCGCATATCCGAGCTCTCAAAAATGGTGTATCCCGCATCCGCGGAGTGGGCGAGCAGATTCACCTTCCCTTCCAGGGCCGCGGCTTCCAAATCTTTGTCAATGATGCCGGAGTGGCGACTCTGGGGACACCAGAACAAATCGTCCATACGGCCGGTAATCCGGTGCTCCGTTGCAATATTGCGGTTCTCAAAAACCCCAAACAGCTTTTCGCGATATGGCGATTTTTCAATGCCCAGCAATTTTGCCAGCGCCAGACCGCCCCAGCACAATCCCAGGGTGGAAGCCACATGTCTGCGGGCGTACGTGAGAATGTCTGTGGCCTCATCCCAGTAGCGCACCTCTTCAAATGGAATCGTTTCAACTGGCGCACCGGTCAGAATGAGTCCGTCCAGGTGCCGTTCGCGAATGGCTTCCTCAAACGTCACATATTGCCGTTCAACGTGTTTGGCCTTGGACTCGCGATATCGATTGCTTTCCAGCCGAATCCACACCGGATGAATATGAATCAGCGTGCGGCCCAGCGGGTACAGTACCGACACCTCGTATTTGTCGACTTCGGGCATCACATTTAAAATACCAATGCGAAGACCGCGAATATCCTGGCGCTGTGCCTTTTCGTCAGAGATGCAGTAAATACCCAGCTTCTGCAGGGATTCTCGCGCGTGGTAATCGTCAGAAACTACAATCGTCATAAATCGCCCATTCTCTCAGTGCTATCCAAGCGCCTGATCAATATCGGCCAATATATCATCAATATGCTCAATGCCAACCGAAAGCCGAATCAGCTCCGGGGTAATTCCCCCCTCGGCCTGCTGCGCCTCGGTCAGCTGCGAATGCGTGGTACTCGCCGGATGAATGGCCAGACTTTTGGCATCCCCCACGTTGGCCAGATGGGAAATCAGTTTCAGACTATTGATGAACTTCTTCCCTGGTTCCAGACCACCCTTGATGCCGAAAACCACCATACCGCCAAACCCGTTGTCCAACTGGGACTTCGCCGACTCATACGCAGGGTCCGTTTCCAGTCCAGGGTATCTCACCCACGCCACCCGGGGGTGCGTGGCCAGATGCGTCGCCACCGCCATTGCATTGTCACAATGCCGCTGCATCCGAAGCGCCAGCGTCTCAATCCCCTGCAACGCCAGCCAGGCATTGTCGGGACTCAGGCACGCGCCCAGATTTCTGAGCGGCACCAGCCTCATTCGCAAAATGAACGCCAGCGGTGCCAGGTCTCCCAGATCATGCGCATACCGCAAACCGTGATACGAATTGTCCGGCTCGTTATACAGCCTGAATTTGGGATTCGCCCAGTTGAACCTGCCACTGTCCACCACCATACCGCCAATCCCCGCGCCATGACCACCCAGCCATTTGGTCAGGGAATGCACCACAATATCGGCGCCATGCTCAATGGGCCGCATCAGATAGGGTGTCGTAAATGTCGAATCAACCACTAATGGAATTTCGTGACGATGTGCAATATCGGCATACGCCCTGATATTCACCACATCCAGCACCGGGTTTCCAATGGTCTCGCAGTACAGCATGCGCGTCTTGTCGGTAATGGCCGCTTCCACGCTATCCAAATCCGTCGGCGACACAAAGTTTACCTTAATCCCCATCCCCGGCAGAATATCATTGAACATGGTGTATGTGCCGCCATAGAGATTATTGGCCGCCACCACCTCATCCCCCATGGCGCAGATATTAATGACACTGTAGAATATCGCCGATGTACCTGATGCGATGGCCAGCCCGGCTGCCCCGCCCTCCAGCGCAGCCATCCGCTTTTCGAGTACATCGTGAGTCGGATTCATCAGACGGGTATAAATATTTCCCAGCTCTTTGAGCGCAAACAGATTCGCGGCGTGCTCAGTGTCTCTAAACACATACGACGCTGTTCGATACACGGGATTCTGTCTCGCACCTGTCTCATCAATTATATTTCCGGCGTGAAGCGCCAGTGTCTCAATTTTCATCACTATCCTCGTTCCTTCCGGGGTTTTGGTCCGTTGTCGTCAACTGCCCCCACGACTGGGGCCATTCAGATTGCTGACATCTTGGTCATCCCGGCACTTAATCGCAAGTTCCATGCCGAAACATTATTCATAATGAAAATATGTTCTACATGCAACACATTGAGAATATTGTAAATTATCATACATATTTTTTCAGAATTGCATCAAACTGCATCGCTCAGCCCCAACAATTCCCTTATCTTTCGCTATTTTCCGCCGATGGCATGCGGGTTGCTGACTATCAGTGCCGACCATGTAAAAACCTCACCCAGGGGAGCCAAAATGAAAAAAACAAAAATCGGATCATTGAACATCAGATCATTAACCATCAGATCATTAACCATCGTCACGGCAATTATCGTCGCCACAGCGTTTGCAGCGCTACTCGCCGGATGCAACAAAACCGAAGCGACTGCACCTTCAGAAGATGCCGCCAGTGCCACTGCAGCAAACACGGCCGCTGAACCACCCTCAGCAGCTGCTGCCCCCACCCCCGACGCATCGGAAAGCAACGTTAAAAACGGATTTCCAACCAAACCGCCGATGGGCACCAAAGCGATGTGCCCCGTCATGAAAAACGAATTTACGGTTTCAGAAAGCACCCATATCTCTGAGTACAACGGCAAATTCTACGCCTTCTGCTGTCCTGGCTGCAAACCCCAGTTCGACGCCGACCCGCAAAAGTTTCTGTAACAGCCAGCCCAAAAGCGGCCTCATCCCGAAAGGCAACAGCTGCGTTCGCGAGCCGCTCATTTTTCACCATTATCAATCCGCTCGTTTTTCGGCTTTCCCCTGCAGCAAGCCACTCTAAAAAAGACGATTCAAGGAGTGCCGTCCCCATAAAAACCGTCGGTCGTGCAAACGCCCCCTCTCATCATCCCCAAAAACACCATTTGCCTCGACTCCCCCAAAAACCAAATCAACAGAACCTCACTGCCAGACAGATTCTTTACGCGCGTAAAAAATCCTTCAATTAAACAGAAACGCATAGACATGGAATCAACAGGATACCTTTCGTCATCTCCGCGCAGGACTCATGATTCTACACAAGTTTTTGTTGACATATATCTGCGTGATATAGCCATGATTCGTCGTTCCCGCGGAGGCGGGAACCCA
>JAFGWT010000142.1 GCA_016937015.1 Deltaproteobacteria bacterium
CACGGACACGCAGGTTATTGCAGATAGTGACAGCGGTGAAGCATGTCAGTTGATTGGGGGACGCCTTCGGATTACCGAAATCGATGTTGGCGAAACGGTGGTCGCCAGCGCCGATGAAGTTGAATTGTTGCCCATTGCCATTTCGCCACTGTCCGGTGGCGGCAGTCGTTTGGCATGGATGGGTGAGAATGGCGCCGTACGCGTTACCACCTTGAATGACTCAGACCAGATTGTTCAAAACCACATTGCGATTGACGCCCATGATTTTCAGGATATTTACGCCACGGCAGACGGGGGAGTGCTACTGCTCACAAGGAATGCCAGTGGGGGCGGCACCTTAAACTGCGGCGCTGAAGCAAATTTGTGTTACGCGCCGGATGTCCCGATTCCCTGCTTTGATATGTACATGGTTGGATTTGACGACACAGGCGAACGCTGGACAGCTCGCTTAACAGGCACAGAAGATGACATTCCACCGTATTCCACAGCACCGGACGGCCCGTCCACCACATTGATTTGGTGGTACGCACACCATGGCCGAATCGCCTCTGACGGACTAACCTTTGCCGCTTATTTTGGCAGCGCCATCAGCGTGTCCAATGGCACATGCATTGACATCCATCAGGGGGATAGAATGCGGGTGGTTGACAGAAGCGGCGTAATTCAGGACCGCGGTTTCGGATGGGGATGCAGCCCCAGTGGGTACGAACGAATCATCTGGAATTCCGCTGCCCATGCCTATGTTTCCGTGTGTAAGTCCCAAAATGCGACATCGGGGATTGCAGCCTTCGCGCCGGATGGGGCAGTTATTTGGAATGTAGACCCCTGGTACGCCAACTTTGGAGAGCTGGCGCTGGCGCCCAATGGCGGCTACTGGCTGACGTTTAGTGACCGAAAACCCGGACAGCCCGAACAAACTGACGGATTGGCGGAGGTGCATCTGGTGCAGTTCACATCTGAAGAGGTGACGATACATGAAACCGTTTTATCAGCCGCAAATATTAACGCGCGTGCGCCACATGTGGCACAATTTGGACAGGATACGCTACTGCTCCTGTATGAAGTGAGTGAAGCGCCAGGGGAGCTGGATAGCACAACAGATCGCCAGACATTTGTGGAACTTAGGGACATTGACGAGGGCGCCCCAATAGGTGGCCCGGTTATCGTGCCTGATTTTACAGGCAATCGCTACCATGCCCTGAGGTCATTCGACAACGGTTCGGTAGCCATGGCGGTAAAAGGAGGCGGCGACACAACCATTCAGATTCTTCGTGTGTTGCCTTGTGACGAGTAGACCGAAATGTCTTTTGTCCCATCGGGATTCCATGGCGATTGCGGCAGACGGAAAGTCCGCTTCATCTCCAATTCGCACACATAAGGGGGGACGTATCAAAGGCTGGTTTGGCCGTCTCTATTTCAATCCGGCGATTGCTTCTGCGACGTTGATCAGATGGTCCTTGATGCGACGATAACTGTTTAGCATGTCGGGATACAGCGTGCAGACAAGGGGGGGCAGCTTTTTGTCGCAGAGCTTTGACAGATGCCGTTCGCGCTTTTCGCGAAATGAGTGAGTGATTGCATCACCCAGCACGCGCGCATTGGGCAGAATGAGCAGATTTCGTTCCTGGTGCGCTTTATATATCACATCAAAATAAGCCATCACTTCATCGTGCAGTGCCAGCACATCTGATTTTTCCTCGTCATCCAGATAGAGTTTTTCATGGTCCAATCGAAGCATGAATTTGAGAATCACAATGCAGTTGTCGCTAATGGACTCGTACTCATCCGCCCGCCGGAGCTGCTCGTGAATTTCTTTGGCAGCGCTGGTGGAAATCCGCAGTGTCAGAATATGTGTGAGGAACACCACCACTTCCGTCTGCATTTTGTCGAGCAGTTCTTCCTGTTGAAACAGCCCGTTCAATTTTCGTCGTTCAGGAATGCCCTGCACATGGCATTCGCGCAGCGCCGTTAGCATGTCGCCCACAATTTTTCCCATTTTCAGGATTTCCACTCGGGACTGTTCAATTGCAACCATGGGAGACTCAAGCATCCCAATATCAAGAGAGGTCAGTCTGGACGCCGATACGGTGCCCTTATCCTTAAACAGCAAAACGAGCAGGCTGTTCATCTTTTTTGTGAACGGTAAAAATACGACCACCAAAAGAATGTTGAACACGGTGTGTGCAATGGCAATACGGGTGGCAATGCCGGCGGACGGGCTGATAAAGTGATTGAGCCCCTGCATGTACAGAAAGAAAAACGGCAGCATCAGCGTCACACCAGTCAGTTTGATAAGGATGTGCGCATAGGCAACGCGTCTCGCTTCGATGTTCATTCCAAGAGACCCCAAAAACGCAGTGATGGTTGTCCCAATATTCTCGCCAAGCACTAGCGCAACTGATGTGTCAAAATCAATCATGCCCGTTCGTGCAAGTGTGATGGTAATCGCGATGGTGGCTGATGACGATTGAATGACACCTGTGACAATGGAACCCACCAGTACGCACTGAACCACCCCCAGGTACGTTTTGGGAGAAAAGCGGGACAGCAGGGATATGAATTCTTCGTTGTGTCGAAACGGCGCGACGCCCTGGGCCATTAGCTGAAGGCCAAAGAAAACCAGTCCCAGCCCCATAATCAGCATGGCAATAAATCGGCGCCGCTCATTTTTGGTGAACAGATAAATAAAACCGGAAACTCCGGTAATCAGCAACCCGTATTTGGTGACCTTAATTGCAACAATCCATGCAGTGACGGTGGTTCCAATATCGGCGCCAAGAATGACGCCAATGGATTGGGAAAGGGTCATGACACCGGCGTTTACCAGTCCAATCAACATCACGGTGGTCACTGAGCTGGACTGGATTAACGACGTGACGAAAATACCGGTGCCGCAGGCGGCGATTCGATTGTCTGTGACCCTGGCGATCATTTGGCCGAGTTTTTCACCGGCGGTTGCCTGAACGCCGTCGGACATAAACTTCATTCCGTGCAGAAAGATAAATAATCCACCCAGAAAAAAAGAAACCATTTCAATAATTGCAGCAGCAGTAAAGGTATTAGAACTGTCCATGTCCAGGCAACTCCAACTCGGAAACAAAATAAACGGTTTGATGGGATATGCCGCAGTTTTTTTCAACCACGGATGACTCTTGTATTTCGTATGCAGTCATTTTGTAATGTGACATTTATGTGACGTTATTATCACAATTATGTGACAAGGGCATCGGAATAGACAACCAGGGAATTAATTCACTGCCATTTCAGGAACCGACTGAATCACCGTTGAGGCCGGATACCGTCCAAATGCGCTTATGAATTGGTTTTCCGGCGCACGGACCCCCATCGAACCCACGGCTCACCCCACTTGCCACACCATTTATCACATGCCCCTTTTCGAATGACTGGAGTGATTTTGGGGGCAACGCTTTGGGACGGTGTTCTTAAATTTAAGCGCTGAATACAGGTTTATATCCCTGTGGATTTTTCGAGGTGTCGGAATCTATTGACACCAAAGGGTGACAAATGCGTCAGGAAATTGTTTACCCCAGATTCCGCTTTCCTGAGGAGGCCAAAGGCCGTCCATTGGTCCGCAAATGCACTTGTGCATTGAGAGGTCTCGAATGGCGCGGAATATTGAGCTCAACTGCCCGCGCGGTTGACTGCGTCGCTTTGTGTGTACTCCGTCCAGCGCACTGGACTCCGTGCATAAAAAAGTCGAGACAGCTCAAAAAGTGGTCGCTTCCTCACCACAGCGGTCGCTTTCAGAGCTTTAACAAAAACCTTACAAGTCGAAAGCTCCCTTTAGATGGCGCGTGCACTGGATGCATTTTATGAGGACAAAATGGCGTTCCCGTTTTATAGTGGCGATACAAAAATACACACGGCCAGAGGAAATTTTTCCTGCAAGCTGTCAAAAACGAAAGGAATTGCTGTGACCAATTGCCCCAAATGTAATGCGCCCATTGCGGAAGGTACGGGATTTTGCACCAAGTGCGGATACACCGCTGCCTATGCACCGCCTGCAGACCTTGAAAACAACTTTGTGCCGGAGCAAACGGGTACCCGGAGCGGCACAGGTGGCACCACACCCAACGCGGAACTGATGCAAATGGCCCGTGCGGTATTGTCTGGCTCATGGGGCGCGGCCATTGGCGCCTATTTCGTTTACGGGCTTATCACCGGCGGCATCCAGAGCGTTCCATACCTTGGCGGCCTGGCGATACTCATAGTGGGTGGACCATTCAGCCTGGGACTGGCCACCTTCAGTTTGCGATTTGCGAGGCAGGAGAACCCGGATATAGGGGTTATTTTCAGTGGCTTCAATGAGTTTGGCCGGGCGCTGGGCGCATACCTGCTGATGGGTCTGTTTGTTTTTCTGTGGAGTCTATTGCTGTTGATACCGGGAATCATCAAAGCGTATTCGTATTCGATGGTGTTTTACATTTTGTCCGATGATCAATCGATTGGGGTGTCGGACGCGCTGAACAAAAGTCGCGAGATGATGGATGGCAAAAAATGGAAGCTCTTCTGTCTGGGATGCCGCTTTATTGGCTGGGCGCTGCTGTGCATCCCAACCCTTGGCATCGGATTCCTGTGGCTTATTCCCTACATCAACATAAGCATCGCCAAATTTTACGACGACCTCCATCCCGCCACCTCCCCCGCATTGTAGACATAAACACGCATCAGATGATCGAATCCGTGCTCATCGTCCTGCCGAAACATCCGGCGTTCCGGGCTGTCGGAGTCGGTCAACGTTAAATTGTGTCGGTCTTGCCGGTCCAGCGCTCCCGGCATAAGCCTCATGATTCTACACAAGTTTTTGTTGACATATATCTGCGTGATATAGCCATGATTCGTCGTTCCCGCGGAGGCGGGAACCCA
>JAFGWT010000143.1 GCA_016937015.1 Deltaproteobacteria bacterium
GGGAATGGTGGCGGCATGTTTGTATTGGGTGGCGCGACTAAAATGATATCGTCTTTCATTCTCAATAACTGCACTGGCGAGGGGGCTTCCGGGCAAAGCGGCGGCAACGGCGGCGGCATCAGCGCGATGGACGCGAATCTTACCATTGTTGACACTATTGTGGAGGGTAATTTCACCGGAACCGGTGCAGCCGGCATTGACGGTACAGGCAACGCCAATGGCACCCCTGGTGGTAACGGCGGACACGGCGGCGGAATTTATCTTCTGGGCGGGACGTCGCTGTTCATTGACTCAGCCGTGCGCTTCAACACCACAGCCTCAGGAACAGATGGCGGAAATGGCATTGCGGTGGCATCCGGGGCGGGAACCAGCGGAGCGAATGGCGGCCATGGCGGTCAGGGGGGCGGAATTTTCATCGAACAGGGCAGTCTGGACATACTCAACTCAGTCATTCGCGAAAATCTGGCAGGAGATGGCGGAAACGGAGGCATTGGTGCACCTGGCGCAAGCGGCACCGGAGATGGGGACGGCTACGACGGCGGCGATGGTGGCGACGGTGGCGATGGCGGGGATGGCGGCGGCATCAAATTTGCCGCTGCGGATAACATCCATGCTGCGGGTATCGTTTTCAATGCCAACCATGCGGGCAGTGGTGGAAATGGCGGCGCAGGTGGGGCTGGCGGGAAAGGCGCGTCTGGCGGCGTTGCGGACAATGGGGAAGACGGTGGGGATGGCGGAGATGGCGGGGATGGCGGAGACGCTGGAATGGGGGGAGCGTGTTTTGTTGATGCCAATCAATCCATCGTCACCGGCGGAACGATAATCCACAACGCTTATGGCGCTGCGGGAACAGGCGGCATTGGCGGCGCGGCCGGCGCAAGAGGCGGTGGCGCGTGGTGGCCGGCCAGTGATGGCAGTAATGGCACAACAGGCTCAACGGGCGAAACCGGGGCCCAGACACTGAGTGGCGGTTTTTACGACAGCAGCCCTTCGCTGACCGTTTCGAACACAATTCTATGGCAAAATGGCGGGAATCAAATCTACAATGCCAACGTCACGCCCGCATTGATCCGATATTGCCTGATACAGGGCGGCGCCGACACGGACAGTGGCAACATCGATGGCGACCCATTGTTTGTTCCCATGGTCGATGCGGTTGAGGTACCAGACACCGATGAGGATACTGAGTCGGCGGATACAGACACGTGGGAGGAAATCATCGTCAGCCCCATCGAAACGCAAAAGTATGCGCTTCAGGCCGACTCCCCCTGCGTTGACCACGGAAGCAATTCTCTTGTGCCCTTGGACGCCCACGATTTGGACAGCGACAGCAACGTGACCGAGCCGTTGCCGTTCGACCTCATGGGGGCAGGTCGCATTCAGAACGCCACGGTGAATATTGGCGCTGTTGAGTGATGACACGTCGCCAAATTCTGGCATAATCACAATCGACATTCGGGTAACTGTTACATTTTTGTAAAACAACTGGCAGAAAGGACGACAAACATGCGAATTGCGGTTGTTATTGGTGTGATTGCACTGCTGATTGGATATCTCATTTTCATCGGTCATTCCAAATCGAAACCGGACAACGGTTCAGGCACAGGTGCGGACACAGCCCCAAATACGCAAACGGAGTAACCACTCACCCCGCTATCCAGCCATTATTTTTTTGTCCGTTTGTCGATGAAACTTTCGTGAAATTCGCGAATGAAGTACCACTGGGCCGGGTGGTTGCGGACCTTGTTTTCGAGGGATTTATAAAAACTGTCAATAATATCGCCGCTGCTGAAATAATGGCGTTCGACTTCATAAATAAACGTTTCATCTGAGGTTCGTCGCAAAAACGGCGTCACCAGAACCACCCGGTCATCCCTGAAGTTTTTAAGAATCAAATCCATGCCGCTGCCGCCAAAAATCTGCTTCCCAAAAAATGTGACCGGGCGGCAGAACTCATTGTTTTCGTCGAACACATTTGAAATGATCTGCTTTTGAATCAGGGCCCTGAGCATCTCCATGGGCGCGTCACAATCCGGGCGCGCCAGATTTATGATGTTTACCGCACCTATTCCGTACCGTTCCGTAATCTCCTTACTGCTCCGCTCAAGCATCGCCCCCACCGGATCGGGAAACTTGCCCACCATATTCATGTTGTAGCCGTTCACCATCAGCACGCTGCCAAGCAGATACGTGGCACCAAAATGCGACTGGGCCACAAATACCGCCTTGCCATCCCGTTTGGCCTCTTCAAACGGTTCCAGACATCCAGGGGCCAACGTCACGCGATTTTTGCAAATCCACACTGCCTCATACCGCTTAACGAGTGCAAACAGCTTTTCGTAGTAGTGGGCCACGATTTCTTCCAGCGCTTCCCTCACGGCAGCGTCAGAGTCCGGCAGGCCGATACGACGCAAATTCTCAATAATCTGCGTCACTTCATCCGGATGCTCAGCGTAATACCCCAACCCTTTTTCCATAATGACCGGGCGGCTCAGCTTCCACGATTTTTTTTCCACCAGAGCAAGATTCTCTTTGGTGGCCAGAAAAGAAGAAATACTCATAGATCACCGCTCCATATTGGCCAGCTGTCCCCGTGCGATATCCGCAATCTGACTGGGCACGGGAAAATAGTTTCCCTGCGGGTCTCTGAATTCAACGTCTGTCACCACATCTGCCAGCACTTCACCTGTTTCGGTATTGACGATACGCTGACCAAACGAAATCTTGCGCACGTCCATGTCCATCAGGGCGGTTCTCACTTCGAGCCGTTCCCCCAAAAGCGCGGCTTTAAGATATCGAATATCGATGCGCGCCAGAGTGGCGTTGGTCCGCGTCATCCACACGTTGGTGGAGACATCGGGCCAAATGGATTGAACCAAATCAAACAGCGCCCGTTCGCAATGACGCACATACGACACGTGGAACATTATGGCCTGAAGATCGGTATCCTCAAAATACACCCTAAACCGAGTGCGAAACGGAAACTGCTCTTCCGATTTAAAGGGCAACGGCTCATGGCGATCCACTGCGAAATTGGGCACCGCGTCATCCGTGTTAATGAGTCCATCCGGGATGGGGACAAAATTGTCATCGTTATCAAGAAACAGCACTTCCACCGACGCGTCACAGATCACCCTGCCCGTTCGCATGTTGATAATCCGCTGATCAAAAGACGCTCGATGGCCCGAAATACGGCGGGCGCCGGTACGCACTTCCAGTTTGTCCGCCAGACGCGTGACCGTGGCACATCTGGCTTCAATGCGGTAAACCTTTATCTGGTAGTCCCTGTGCCAGGATGCCCCTGTGCCACCGCAAATCTCTTCAATGGCTTCCATCCGCGCCCGATCCAAATATCGCAAATACGAGCTGACATCCGCATTTCCCCGCGAATTCAATTCGTCGCCGTACACCATGACCCCAAAGCGGTACTTGTAGTGAGAATCCAGCGAAACCGCGTCGTCAAACGGAATCAGCGGCACCAATCCCTCACTCGTCGTGCCATCCAGGCTTGTGATGTGCATACGCGAATCGTGCTGCAGTCGGGGGGGCGGGGTCCTGTATTCAAACCTGTGTTCGAGCATGACCGAGCGGGCAGTCTGAATACCACTGGTCATGGCCCCTTCGTAGCCACCACCGGCCCAGGTCCACGAACCGGTTAAAAACAGCCCCGCAACCGGTGTTCTGTTCCTGAGGCGACGATTATTGGACTGCTCCAGGGTTTGGGCAAAACCATACACCGCGCCTTCGTAGTTATTTGTTATTCGCGCCATGGAGCGGGGCGTAAAAAATTCCACACACTCAATATGTTTTCGAAGCCCAAAAAACCGCTTTTCATATTTATCAAGCAGCGTCTCAAGAATCTCCTTCTTGCGCTTTTCATACGCAACATCCGAAATCTCAAGCCAGTCAAAGGCAGGCGTGGGCTCCATAAACGTCACAATGGAACACCCCCCCGGCGCCACCGACGCCTTCATTCTGGTCGCATTGCTGTAGCAGTAATCGGTATGTTCAATCTCGTGTTTCAGCACTTTTTCAAAGGCCAAATCCAAATCAAACCCGTGATTGTAAAAAAAGTTGGTTTCGGACAATCCGATTTTTTCGGGCAAACACCCCAGTCCAAGATAAACCGCATACATTGAGAGCGAGGGGGTCATATGACGCAGCCGGTATCGATAAATCTCGGACACTGCATCCATCGGCACAAGATTCTCGAAAGTATACCCAGGACTTACCGCGGAGATAACCACTTTGGCCCGCACGACGCGACCATCCTTCAATCGGACCCCCGTTGCCGCCCCCCCTTCCACCACCACTTCCGAAACTTCATGGGACACGTAGCAATCGCCCCCCAGTTCCCTGAGGCGTTCAAGAATATCTCTCACCAGCGCCGCCCCGCCACCAACAATCCCCCACTCGCCCTCAACAAAAGCACTGGCGTTGACGCAGGCCGAAAAATTGGCGGTCGACTGACTCGGCGGCAGCCCGATATAGGACCACATCTGCCCCAGTACCGCCAACAGCCGCGGATCCTTCACATATTGCTGCAGTAGCTGCAAATACGTTCGCTCCACATATTCCGCACTGACGCGATCGTGAATGGGGACATTAAAATCCGGATCTATGGTTGGTGCGATAACATCGTTTTTCAACCGGGGCAAAAACTCCATCAGCGCGCGCACCCCGTCCGCTTCATTGGGGAATGCGTCCGCCAGCGTGCTGATGATACCCTCTGCGCTGTTGGGCAGCGAAATGGAGAAATCCGGAAACTCCGCGTGAAACAAATCATGAAGCGGAACCAGCTGCAGCTTATCGAGAACGCCGATACTCTCAAGGACGCCATGGGTCAGCGACCCCGGTTTGAACCCCCCAATATGATGAAGTGACACATCGAAATGAAACCCCTTGCGCCGAAACGCATGGGCATACCCACCGGCCACCACCTCTTTTTCGAAAACACATACATCAAGCCCCTGTCTGGCCAGTTCAACGGCGCAGACAAGGCCACCCAGTCCCGCACCGACGACAATCGCATCAACGCTTTGTGGAATGGTAACCCCCAGTGTATCTGACATTATCAATCTCCGGTCATGATGGTCTTAAGGACCAGTCCGTTCAATGTCATTATCAGGCTGCCGTCCAGATTCCGCACTGCCACATCCATTTTGGACTGCGCTTTGGTGATTTCGATTTCCTTACAAATCACCACTGCATCTTCTGAATTGATTGCACCTGCAACGTGCAGTGTCCCAATCTCAAACGGAATTTCCATGGCATTGCATCGAATCATGGCCCAGGCCGCTGCCACCTGAACCGCCATATCCGCCAAAATCGGATTGAACACAAACCTCCCCGGTTGCTCCATCGCCGCCAGCGCCTGCGTTGTCATGGTAACAGTGCTGTAGAACATGTCGCCATCCTCAATGGTGGCGCGTACACCCCTGAACACAGGCCCGGTCTTCAGCGCCTTGAAAAACTTCTCGTCGAGTGTCGAATAGAACGACGCACTGGTTTCAAGACTCAGCTGTTGCAGTTGTTTCAAATCCTTTTTGGCGATTTTCAGTTTGGCGCCTTCCACAGGTGCGCTGGTCACCAGCTTGCACGAGGCATATGACAGGTTGGCCAGTGCTTTGGCGTTCAAATCCGGACGTTCCCTGGGCACAATCATCATCTGATTGTCATCCGTTCGCACCACTTCGACAGTCAACTCATCTCCGCGCAGCTGCATCGGACGGCGGAAATGAATGTCCGCCGGAATCAATCCGGTACCATTCAATGTTTCGGCAAAAATCTCAGTTACAAATGTGCCGGGGATAACCGGCTCCATGTTCACCAGATGCTGATTAATGTATGTGTCCGTCAGCAGCGAAAAATACACTTCATCGGTGTCAGTGACAGAATTTCTGTTCACGAGATGGGTCCTTGGTCGTGCCGCCACCGGAAACGCGGCAAATGGGCGACCGGCAAAATCCGCCGATGCATTAAACGCCGCCACCCGTGAATCCGCCACACCGGTGATGCCCTCCATAAACAGGGGGACGCCGGTTTCCACCGTAAGCGCAATAAGCCCCGCGTCCTTAAAACGTTTGCCTTCCTGCTCACTCACCATACCGGTGCCTGTCCATGCAGTCCATTCAACGGTCTGGGCGTGAATGTGCGGATGCTCAGCCACCAGCTCTTTCACCATCCAGGCAAGCATATCGTTGCCAAGCGCGTAGTCGCTTTGTCCTGCGTTGCCAAACAGCCCGGCGATGGAACCAAAACCCGAAAACAGTTTTACCGCTGACCAGTCGATTTCATCGATCATCGTAAACATGGGCGTCAGCTTGGTTTTCAGGGTCAAATCAATGCTGCGTTGCGGCAAATCCAATATCATTGCGGATTTCTGAACACCGGAACCGTGCACAATGCCGGCGATGGTATCATTTCTGGAAATCCGCTTAATGAGCGCAGACAGCTCCCCTCTGCTGGAAACATCACATTTTTCGTAAACCGCATCGATGCCCGCATCACTGAGCAGCTTCAGATTTCGAACCACCTCCCACTGGGATCGTGACTTCGAGCCAATACGTTTGGCGTCGGGCAGCTTTAACCCGTCTTTTTTTACGAGCTCAATTTCCATTTGGCGAATTACATTTTCAATATCCGACGGCGCTGCGCCCAGCCATGGGGGCGTCCCCTCCGGCAAATCGGTTCGCCCGGTCAGTACCAGCCTGCACCCGGTGTATCGGGCCAGCGCGAAGACACATTCGAACACAATGCCTCTGGCGCCCCCTGTCACCAAA
>JAFGWT010000144.1 GCA_016937015.1 Deltaproteobacteria bacterium
CCATCAACAATGGAATGCCGCGATGGGCACAGATTTCAGACAATTCCTGTGCCGGACAGGGGGCACCAAACTGATCAATGCCCACCACCAGCGAGACCGACTCATCCAACGCAGCCGACACAGTCGCCGCCGACACATTGAATGTATCCGCATCCACATCACACAGTCTAACCTGTGCCCCAAGAAACACCGCCGCCCGGGCCGGTGCCGGAAACGTGAACGCCGGGACCAACACCGTACTTTGAGGCCCAATGCCGAGCGCAGCCATTGCCGCAACCAGCGCACCGGTTCCCGATGACACGGCAACAGCGTGTTTCCGCCCCAAGTATTCGCTCAATTTGATTTCAAAACGCTGTGTATGGGATTTGGCAACCAGCCACCCTGAACGGATAACGGATAACACAGCATCTTCGATAACAGGAGACTGGTATGGTGTGGCGAGTCTAATGAAGGCAGATGTCGTCATGGGGTTGATTCAATCCACCGAGAATGCCGTAGCCAACGACACCACCGCGCCTTGTCCGCTCAGGCCTCTTCGAGAATTGCGATGACCTGTCCACTCTCGACCGCATCGCCTTCCTTGACCTTAATCTCAGCCACGGTTCCGTCTTCCGGAGCGCCAACGGGCATCTCAACCTTCATTGCCTCCAGCATGACGATTGCATCATCCTCGGAAACGGCCTGACCAACCTCTGCAACGATTTTAACAACCTTACCTACCATTGGTGCAACAACATCTATTGCCATATTACATCTCCTCCGTAATTTTTATCCAGTGCACACCCGTAACAGGACCACCCTGGATTTTGTATTTGCGTTTCGTTCTACCCCCTACTACCGGAAAACCCCCAAAAAATCCATACTGAACCAAAAAAAATGTCTCACGACTGTAGCCAGACGTCCCGCAAGTGAAGTCACGCCTATATCCACCTGCCAGCGACAGCATGTCCGCAGTGATTGCATTTGCCATTTGAAATCTGATTGGATATCACATGAAAACCGAGTCGTTTAATGACGGTCGTCCTGCACCACGGGCAAATGGTATTTTCGGATGGGTGCCCCGGCACATTCCCCGCATACGCGTATCGAACACCATTCTCAATCGCAATACGACGCGCATTCTCCAGGGTTGACACGGGTGTGGGGGGCAGGTTCTGCAGCTTGTACATCGGGCTGAAACGGGTGAAATGAATCGGCACGTCACGTCCAAGCTTTTGAACCACCCACCGGGACATGGCATCAAATTCCCGCTCCGAATCATTTAATTTGGGTATCACCAGATTGACCAGTTCCAACCAGACGCCGGCATCCTTCACCGTCTGAAGCGTGGATAACACCGGCGCCAGGCGGGCTGAGCAAATGTCCCGATAAAACCCATCTCCAAATGACTTGAAGTCAATTTTTACCGCATCCAGATGGGGCAAAAGCGCCGTCATTGGCGTCTTATGAATATAGCCATTTGAAATCATCACCCGACCAATACCGGTTCCGGCGGCCGCCTGACAGATATCGCGCATGTACTCGTAAAAAATAATCGGCTCGGAATATGTGAACGCAATACTTCGGCTATAGGCCTCAGATGCGGACTTCACCACATCATCAGGTGTCATCCGACGATAGGGGATCTGTTCGGGACGAAACTGACTGATTTCCCAGTTCTGGCAGAAACGGCACTCCAGATTACACCCTGCCGTGGCCAGAGACAGCGCGTTGGTACCCGGCCGAAAATGAAACAGCGGTTTTTTTTCAATGGGGTCGTTGTTAAGCGCGCATACCTTTGAATAGACCATCGAATACAGTGTTCCGGCCCGGTTTTCACGAACGCCGCATTTGCCCCGACGCGATTCCGAAATCAAACACCGGTGGGGGCACAGCTCGCACCGAACCATCTGACCGCTCAATTTGCGATAAAACAGCGCTTCGACCTGGTCGCTGTCAGTGTCTGGCGCGGCGCCAACCGATGCCTCCCCATGGACCGAGGCCGGCAGCGCGCAGAACGCCAGCCCCGCCGCTGTCAGACGCAAAAATTTTCTTTTGGTACAACCGGTCATATTTGGCTCGTCCCAGGTGCGCTGTTACGGCATTTTAACGCGCAAATGGACATTTGTGCCATCTCACAATGCTTTTTTTCAGTTTTTTTGATTACCGCTACATGGAAATTGCAATTTTATGTACATAAAGAAGAACAAATTTCTCAATTTTTTCCCGTTCTGAAAATTGAGCATCCCTAATTCATGGAAACGGCAATTTCAACACAGGAAGAATTTCAGCCATTCTTTCCTTTACCGGCTCGGGACAGCGAAAAGCAGCAAATAAAAGGGTTGTGCATTTTCTGTCTTCCCCGAGCCACCGCAAGATGAGATGGAAATAGCGACAAATAACTTTTTTAACAGCAATGTCGAACGGGTCTCGCCTCAAAAAGTCACCCCCGTCTGGCGAGAACGCATCAAAAATGCGTATGCCATCCACAATGCGATTATATTGAGACCCGAGCTTCCCGTTTACCTGGTTGAATGGAATCCGCAAAAGGCGCTGCAGGACGGCGAAAAGGAACTCGACTGGATGGATTTGACACGTCCTATCAATTCCATGCTGCGTCCACAGCATTTCGAATCTTTTTTTGGCAAAGACAGGGTGCGGGACGAACACTACCACGAAGCGCTGACCCAGGCATCCATGACCAACAGAACGGTCGTGAGGGAGCTGTATGGCACATGCGATCTGTTTCACCCGCTGCCAGCGGAACCCAACATGCCAAGGGCATTTCTGTACGCGGGGCAGTTTTTACTCGAGCAGCCCAATTGGGACAGTATCAGCCGGGCATGGCGGGAGATGACCGGACAGGAAGCCGCCAGCGCCAACCGGGATTTCATCCTCTACGTCCGAATGCTGCTGGATTTGCCGGTGTTTGAGCCCCCACTGCTCGACGCAATCAAATCATTTTTCACGCTCTATGGGCGTTATCTGACTGGCGGACAGGATGACATTGATATCCGCGCAAATATCGAACGTATCAACAGCACTCAGTTTGCACGGCTCTGGCCCATACGGGACTGGGTGGATTCCATTATCAGCCCCAATAAATTTTTGCCGCCCCCGTGGCACTTCGTTGGCAGGCTCACCGACTGGATGAAGGTGGGCATCGGTATCGAAAATCTGCCCACTACAGCCATGACAATGATGCCGCTGGATTCTCAAAAGGAAATGATGGATCCGGTTCGAACACTGATTCGGAATGCCAGGATTCAAAGGGAATGCATCCGATTCGCCCGCACACTCAACAACACCGCAGCCACAGCACTTCAGGACTACGGTGTGTCCATCGTCACCTCCTGCACCAGCACCGCGAACAAACAGCAAATCCGCACCGAACTGCTGAACATTGCACAGCAGTTCAGAGAACTTGTGCGCAGTCGATTTGGGGTCAACACAGTGATGGGTATTGGTCGTTCACTGCCGCCGGGCGCGCCACTGAATGAATCTCACCAGGAAGCGGTTTTGGCCCTTCACATGTGTGTTCAGCTTGAAAAGAGCGTACTGTTTCATGATGAACATGGTGACGCGGAGCAGTTCAGGTATGCGCAGCTGCAACAGGCGGCTGACGAATTGCTTGAGGCACTCAATCGGGACAGCAGCACCGCATTGAAACTGGCCAGCGACAGATATGTTCAGTTTGTCCTGCGCTACGCCAATCAGCGCATCGAAGTGGTGCGCGGGCAGTTTCTGGCAACCCTGTTTCAAATGTTCAACACCGTACAGCGCCGCAATCCCATGCGTCAGGACGCAAAGAATTCCTTTATCAATGATTTGACCGTCCGTGTGGAGGAAACGCGAAGCATCGAGCAGCTCATCGAAAGCTTCAACGATTCCGTCCAGCGCTTGAGCTTTGTATCCACCAAAGCGTGGCGTGGCCCCAGTGTGATGCTGCTCGAAGCGACGCTCCAATATCTGAAAGACAACTACTTTGAACCGCTGCCGCTGCCGGAAGTGGCCCGAAAAGCGGGTTTCTCGGTCCCTGTATTTACCCGCGTGTTTAAACAGGCAACCGGCACATCGTATTTAAATTATCTGCGTCAAATCAGAATTGAACGGGCCAAAAAGCTGTTGGCCACCACGCTGCTCACGCTGGACCAGATAGCCCAGTCATGCGGATTCAATTCTCAACACCATCTTATCCGCGCCTTTAAAAAAGTGACACACATGACTCCTGGCGCCTATCGAAAAAAGCATGGCAGAGTGACCGCGCCCCTGGATTGATTCGAGTTCTTTTCAATGTAAACAAATCAGGAAATTATGAATATTCAGTCTGTCAACTGGTCGTCGGCAGAAACTGGGACACACTGAGGTTTGGACCGATTCGGATTGTGCCTGATTTTGTTTACAGACAGAACATGAGGTGAACCGGCAGAACGAAGACGGCTGACAGCATCAACTAATGTCCGAAGGGGTTTAGACCCAGGCGCGCATCAGTTGGTCGAATCAGTGTACATCGCCGCCGAGCCATTGGACCCTGTCACTAACCACAACAGGCGAAACGCCGATCGATCTGATTACGTCAAACAGTCATCCGGATCTCGCCAATCTTCTGATGCCAATCTGCACTGCCTGTGGTCAAGGGGCAAGGCGAACATAAAACGCAATGCCCTCGTAACGCCAGCCCTCCGCTTCGTCAGTACCAGAGTCATTTCTGGCTGCGGAGTAGCGGTGATCGCCCAGTGATTGATTCCAGAATCGGTATACAGGAACGCTCCCCGGCACCTCGCTCGGATATACATAACCGGCGGAGCCCTCCAGCTCCCAGTTACCAATGACAGCCCCCTTGGCCTGTATCGTGTAAAAATGGTCATGTACAATAGGGTTTAAGTACCTGCTCAGTCTGACGGTGCCCGGGAAAGGTTGACGATATATATAGCCCAACGTACCCACTATCCGCCATGGATCATCTGGATAATCCGGACGGCATCCCAGCACTCCGAATTCCGTGGTATAGAAACTGTCAAACCAGTCTTCCTGCCGATACATAAAAAACGGGATAGCAAGCGGAAATCTGTTTCCCGTTGTGAGACGCGCCATCATTGGCGCCAACTTTTCATACCACTTTTGGGCCATAAAACGTGCGCCTGAAATGGTTGGATGCAGTTTATCAGTCGCTAGCAATGACGACTCGAATCCATCAAACTGGTTCACCAGCACCACTGGTGAATCCGAAGAATTGAGGTCAGCAATCAGACAGGATATTGCGACATTCAGCGCCCTCGTCGCCTGTAAATGCGCCTTTGACTTAAGATTGGGCATCAATTTCGCCATATAAATAATCGCAGCTGGGTTTTTAGCTCTCAGCATGGCAACAAGTGTATTCAAATGGTCCACGGTATCGTCGACTATTTCGCGCAGCGGTCTGTCGTCTGACATCCCCAGCAGCAAGTCATTGGTCCCCAAATGGATAAGCGCGACATCAAATTCGTAACCCGGTTCAATTGAACTGAATTTTTTTTCAGGTTCTCGGGTCATCATTTTTTCAAGAGTCAGACCAACCTCCTCGCTGCAATTGGGGCGATGTTGCAGATTGGTCATTTTCGTCTCACAAATTCCTGTTGCGTATTCTGCCGCTGTTGTTCCACTTCGTGATTCGTGTCGAAAATACCGATCATCAAACTCACCCCATTCCGGAAATTGCTCTAACGCCATATCTGTGGACAACTGATAACAGCTTTGCCAATCGTCCTTAAAACCGGTGCCCTCTCGCGAACCAACAAATTCGAAATCGAATCCCGCCTCATCCAGCATCTCTGCAAGGTACGGTCTATACGTTGTAAATCCGTGCCAGGATACCACGCCCTCAGTAATTGAATCACCAATGGGTAAAATTTTTATGGGGGAACCGAGTTGTCTGGGCTCTGCGATAAGAAAGTCACAATAACTGTTGGGTTCATCCCTGGCATACAGGGAACATACTGTTTTCCACTCATCAAAAGGCGCATGAACAATGGTTAGATCCTCCGCAACGTCGATTATAGAGGCAAACAAACTGACATAAAACGTACGATCCATGTTGTTACCGGGGGCAAACAACAGTCGGGACTTAGGCGCAAAAATAGTGCCGTTGAATACGCCTTCCACTGATAACGTATCTGTTCCAGCATAAATCACTGCCCAGTCGGGCGCCGCTGCGTCGCTCGGCAGGGGTGATACAGAACCTTTAAACACCAGGTGGTCTCTAACAGATAAAATCACGGGACCGGCTGAATCATCGATTGATATTTCAGCCTCGGGTTCAACGAATAAACCGTTCATGGTATACGCACCACTCGACAAAATGCATCGACCGTTCAAATGAATATCATTATAATGCCCCGGTACAATCCGTTTTACGGCGCCCGCCAATCTGTTGTCAGTGGACTTTTCGATGTTCACATCGTCATCACTGTCAACATCGTCAGGAAATCGAATGTGCAATGACAATTTCAAAAACGGTTCCATCGAAACACCAAAACGGGAATCGGATTTATCGGCAAAATCCAGGGTGTTCAACGACTCATTTGCCGCGCCGGACAGGATGAATCCATTGACATATGCGTCGGTGTTCAATAACAGCTCTCCTACTGAAAAAACATTTCCGCACACCGCACCTTTTCCAAGCGCCAGCCCTTCAATGCCTGCGGACGAAACCGCTCCGAATCCATTTTCCGTTAATATTGATGTGTTATCGCCAATCGTAACGAAACTGTTTGCCCCCAGCACAACCTTGTCCAACCAAACAGCAGATGGCAAATTCATGGTTATTGCCATGCTATCGCCTTCATCAACAGGTGTGTCTGTCGCAGAATCCATTGCAGGTGGCAAGGACCCAGTCGGATTACGCTCGTTACAACCGGATACACCCAATATTGACAGAACCAGTGTCAGGCATACAGGAAAGCTTACAGAAAACAGGTGGAAGCATTCTGCAACACGAACCCAAAGTGTCATTATCTGTGAGAGTGTCATGGGTAGTCAACAGTGCTTCCGGTGTTCAGGTTGACATCTGTATCGGCATCAGTGTCACCGTCTCCACCGCTTCCGGTCACCTGACATGAAGAAATGCACTCACACCATTCATTCGAGCAGTTCAATTGACCGTCCGCATCATTGTCCCGCTCTTCGTTACAATCTGCCGCCTCATCTCCTTCACAATGCACATCTGCAGCATCGTCATCATCAGAGCAGCCAGCAAAAGGCGCCATGAGCGAACACGACTGCAAAAGCCAAATTAAAATTGCATGTGTCATCCCCCCCCCCAAATCATTGTCAACTCAAAGCCCTGTCAATTGGGCGGCAGATCTTCGCAGAACAGCTGTTCCTCAAAAACGATGGTGGAGAAATACACCTCCGATGTGCCAACATCCACGAGCACAGCCTCCACCGGGCGTCGTCTCGAATCACGGCATCTGTTGAGTGGTTTGAACAGATTCTGCAGGGTTGACATCCAGACCTGACTTTCGCCCCCTGTGGTGCTGGCCCTGCCAAATATGCGTACAGCCCCCACCCCCGGAACACGCTCCGCGCCTTCAGCAATCTCCCATTTCCCCTGAAAACGGGCGGTCACCACCTGCTCAATGAATTTATCGACGGATTCCCTGGCAGCCGCCAGATCTTTTTCCGCATATCGGCGATGGGCGGGGGCGCATAGATTCTCCAGTTCACCTTCCAACTGCGCCAGCATATTGAGTTTGGAAAACTCACCGGCCCAGCTCTGAGGAATATCGTTCATCACTTCCCGCGATACCCGCTCGCCAATGGACACCAGTTCAGCCTCGTAGTTTCGCCCCATCCCCACCGGACAGTCGTGAGGAATAACCGCTGCACCGGACAACTCCATTCCAATGACGCCGCCTCCGGTCACATGCAGCATAGGCGCTTTTTTACAATCGCCATCCATACAGTCGTCATACTGTTTTAAAAATTTCTGATATGCGCCATAACACCGCGCATCCTGCCCCTGCGTGTCGGAGACCGCCGCAATCCCCTGAACCAGTTCATCATGCCAGAATGGCAACGCGGTTTTCATCTGACGCGTAAACTCACTGGACAATGCGTCATTTACCTGCGCCACAAACGCACTGAACCATGATTCCGAATGTGCCACGCCACGTTTGAGCTCAGCGGCCAAAGACTCGCACCCGCCGCGAACCTGCGCGCGCATCTCACGCAGTTTACGATCGTCCGGGTTCACAAAATCAATCAGCAAAATTGCCTCTGCTCCTTTAAGCAGCTTTTTCCTTGTGAGCCAATCGGTCTGCAATGGATGGTCTTTGGGAAGCAAAAAGGGACGCCCAAGCACATCCTGACCGCCGACCTCCAGAGTCTGCCGGTATGGAATCTCCCCCCGCTCCAGTAAAATCTCGTCAAGCACCGCGCTGTTACGTGCCACAATCCGAGTATCCGGAGATGCTGCCTTGACCATCTGAAACACTCTATCCTGCCAAACCGGTTCCTGAAACTCAGCCCCGGACAGAACCATCAGCGTATTTTTATTCTGAAGTGCTTCAGTGAGCATTGCCGCACCGCCCGGTCCAATCACAGCGGGTGCCCACTCCGTTTTTGCCACCGAAAAGGAAACCCCACCTACTGGTTCGTCAAACTTCAGTGGCGGTGACTCTCCAGGAGCCGGAGTCGCCGCGAGGACGTGTGGCTGGCTGTGACTGCAACCGACGCACACAACACATAAGGCAAAAATCATTAAACGCATAATTCAACTCCTTGAAAGGCTAACCGTTCAATGATGAACTCCCAAACGATCACGCCCTAATGAATTTTGTAATGTTCGAAATATAGAATAATGCCTGGACCGGGGGGCTGTCGAGAGGCAGCTTCAATTTATTCCAGTTTTTCAAGGACCGCGATGACTTCCGGTGACGCGCCATCAGCGATCTCCCGAAGGAGCGTTGGCTCCAGGTAGACAAGGAGACAATCTGTCGCTGCAACAAATTGGCCGTCCAGCGGCAGCTTGTGCAGCGCATCCCTCAGGCCGGCGAAGGTATCGGCCTCGTAGATACGGGTGACCTGGCCATCGACCAGATAATGCACCACGCCGTTAACGATTAGGTGTACATTTTTAGGAATCTCGCCTTTGGGGTTCAACACCGTTCCCTCTGCCACACGTCCCAGTCCGGAGATACATGACAGCAGTTGGTCCCGCATTGACACATCCAGGGTTGACGTGCTTTCGTTCATGGAAATGAACGAGTCGAGCTGATGAAGGGTTTTTGCCGACTCAATACGCATCCGTATTTCGGGAAAATTCTCACACAGCCTGCGCAAATCATTCCCGCTGAACCGCCACAGTTCGCAGCCCATCTCCCCCTGGACGGTGGCGGTACAGGTTGCCCCTGGTGCACCGAGCACGCTGGATTCACCGATAAAGTCGCCGGAAAAACAGCTTCGCACCACTTTACTGCTGCCATCCGGCGATTCCAGACGAACCGACAGCGTTCCACTTTTTACGATAAATGCCTCGTTGGCAAGGTCGCCCTCCTTGAGAATAACACTTCCCTGCTGAATCTGAATCGGCGTCGCAATGGACATCAATTGCTTCAGTTCCTCGTCGCGAATGCCAACAAACAGCGGCGCCTCGCTCATGGCGTCCAGGGGACGCAGCTTGTTGCGGGTTTGCTCGAAGAGAGATCTGACCACACTGTTGGCAAACTGCTGTTCATCAAGAATTTTGGATGCGATTTCGGTTACCTTTGCCAGTCCATCCAGATTTGCCAGGTCCGCGTATTCTCTGGCTGAGGCCTCGAGGTGTCGCAGCCCCAACTCGGTGTCCCCCAACAGAAATTCAAGGGTAGCCATCTGTTCAAGCACCATGCCCCGCTTTTCCTGGCTGGTCAGAAGTTGCGGTAAAATATTCCGGGCCTCAACCAGACTGGATTCCTCACCGGTGGCAATCAGTCTAAGGGCCTTCTGATGTAGCGCCTCGGGGTCGATACTGTTGAACACATCGTCAATACTGTCAATTCCATCCGGCTCCCCAAACGCATCGGGGGCATCGGACAGAGATGAAAAATCGAGTTCATCGGTCAGACCAAAATCATCGTCCCCTGGCGACGGCAGAACCGGCGCGTCTGAAATACGAACGGATACAAGCGCATCCACGAGCTTGTCCACATCCATCTGCGAAATAATCTTTCCCGTGTCCCCAACCACCGTCACACCAACGGAGACATCACCTTCCTTTATCGTGCAGTAGAGCTTTCCGGCCCAGACCCGACCGGTCGCCTTGCGAACAGGAATGACCTCCCGAACTTCGATAAAATGACCGTAGTTTTCTCTGGCCCACTCCGTAATCCTTTTCCTGGCTTGTTGCTGATCCATATACTGTCTCCCGGATACTGCCTCACGGCGTCTCGGCCTCCTGGCTCTTATCGGTCATTTTTTTACGTCGTGCGGTCAGAAGACGCCCATATTACGCTGTAATTTGTTATATTTGTATACTTTTTTTTCATTTGTTCAACTCAGGTCAGGGTTGTGACCAATCGTGTTCAAAATTACCACATACCCTGTTGACAGATAAAATTGGTTGTCACATTTTGTGTTCACCATGACACGAATGGGAACACTTATGACCAAAACAAGACTGGAACAGAAAGAAGCACTTCAAAAACTGACGTCGCTTAAGGACATCGCAGCATCCATTGAATCCGATTTGCAACGCGTGCGACAGACACAGACCGAAATAGAAATTGATTTGCAGCAGATTGCCACCATCGAAGGCCCTGCGACCGTGCACCAGATTGGCAACAACTATTTCTACAAAAAGCGAAAACATCAACTGCTCTGCGCCGTCATTCAGGAGCGCCAGGAGCTGGAGCGCCTTCACCAGCTGCAAATTGAAAAGCTGAACTCTGTTAAAAACGTTCTTGCACAGGCCACGCGGCGCCTTGGGCATCTCAGCGACAGACAATCCTGATTTTGGTTATTTCTTCAAGGAATCATCAGGGACAGCAGCAGGGACTGCGGTATCCAGCGTGTCGGTGACTGTCACTTCCCCAGCAAGGGTGGACGCGTCCACTGTATCCCAGTCCGGCGTCTCAATTTCGGCAGGGTCGAGAATATCATAATCACCTGTGTTATAAAGATGACTATGTTTGTAGATGTCCATGCTAAACACCACCAGTACCTTCAGCACTGAGGTGGTTGGAACGGCCAGCAGAACGCCAAGGAATCCAAAAAGTTCGCCTCCGGCCATCAGGGCCACGATAATCCACAGGGGCTGGAGTCCCAGCTTTCCGCCCAAAACCCGTGGGGTGATGACCGCTGCATCAAGGGCCTGCACTGAGGCAAAAACAATGGCGACCCCGAGAATGGGCTGCCAGCCATTGAAGGAAAATATCGCCATTAACAGCGCTATAATACATCCGGTACCCGCTCCCAGATAGGGAATAAAGCAAAGCATGCCGGTTAAAAGCCCCACCCCTACCGCCAGCGGAATTCCCACAATTGAATAGCCAATGGAATACAGCGTTCCCAAAACCAGCATCACAGTGAACTGCCCGTGCAAAAAAGCGGACAGGCTCTCGTCAGCCTCTTTGGCCAGACGGCGAACGGTTTTCTGATGTCGCATTGGCACCAGACTGTCGACAGTGTTTATTATTTTGGGAAAATCCTTGAGGAGAAAAAACAGAAACAGCGGAAACATTAACGCGCCAACCAGCGCGAAAATAAAAGTGAACGTTGTGCCAAAAAGCATACGGGTGGCATACGCGGCGGGACCAACGTATTTCTGTCCGTCTTTGCGAATCTGTTGATATATCTGGTCGGCCGCATCGTTCCAGGTTTTGGGAATATGAAAATGATATTTTTCTTCCAGCCATGGGCCCACCATGCGTTCCAGTTTGTCTGTCAGCGCCGGCAATTTGTACAGAAACGTTTTGGCTTCCTCAAGCACCTGCGGAAGAATGAAAAACAGCAATGCAAAAAAGCCAACGGTGAGTCCGGCCATTGTGGTGACAGTGGCGGCCGTTCGTCCGATTCGCTTTATCGATGAAAGACGCGTCACCAACGGATTGAGTACATACGCGACCAGGAAAGACAGCAGAATCAGAATTGCCAGGAAGCCCAGCCGCCAGGCGAGAAAGAAAAACCCCGTCAGGGCCAGCAGGCCCCATGCCCAGCGTTTGAGTATCGGTCGATTATTGTCATTCAGCATAGTTTTGAGACAACTCTAATGATCACTTATCATTTGGGCAAATTAATTATATGGTCGTTTGCGCTTTCGATTCAGTTCCTGACCGGAGATCTTTCCGGACCAATATCGTAGCTAAACACATTGACATATACAGACCCGGCGCCTTCCACATCCACTTTCAGGCGAGATGGACGCTCGAAACGATACCGTATGAAAGCGACTGTGCCATCGATTGATTCGCCCGTGGCCAGCTTCCTTTCACCCGGTTTGCCCAGTCCGACCGCCAAAGGCTTGCGCCAGTCATTGGGCGCCGCCTCCAGTCGCATCCGGATAGCTTCAACAGGCAGCGCGTCTTCCCCTTTATTGGTAATCGAAACCTCAATGAGCGCCACAAATGAATCCTCGCCCCTGGGGGAAACGTCTTCGAACTCCCGTTGTGAGGTGATCCCCTTTACCGAAATCAGCCAGGGCCCTGCCTCAAACGCCTTGGGAAAAACAGCACCGGGCCCCCGGGTGATGCCATTCAGATACGCCACCTGGTCTCTCGAAACCCATTTTGTGGTGCCATCCAACAGGGTAACCATCATTTTATCCATCAGAGTCACATGCCCCGCTGCCGGAATAAATCCAGTCTCGGATATCAGCTGTACCTGTGAATCCATGGCCATTCCAATCAATTCCTCAAAGTGAATCGGTACAGCGGCAACGGGCAACGCCTGCTTGCCATCCCGTGCACCGAAGGTGTTGAGCACAACAAACAGGGTGGTGGCATGAGGAACAAACTCACAAAATGCTTCGCTCAGCGGAAGTGTTTCAAGCCGAAATTCACGGGTCTGTCCGGCCACCCAGGGGTCTGCCCCGCGGACCATACGGGGAATAGTGCTCGCCGGCTGACGGTCGCCATCGAACTGAAACGGAATTTCGACCAGATGTGTCCCAGCGGCATCTATTACCAACGCACCGTCCAACGCAGCCTCCATCAGCAAATCGCTGCCTTTATACGTCAGACTGCCGGTCATTTTCACCCGAATCC
>JAFGWT010000145.1 GCA_016937015.1 Deltaproteobacteria bacterium
ACATCGGCGAGCAGCCAGTTCAACACCTCCTGCAGACAGGATACGAAATTCTGCAGATCCCCCGTGACATCCTCCCGCCGGTTCCACACAGGCAACATGGTCCACAGGTCGAATTGCCTGGCAGCGGGCGCGGTTGGAATAAATCCTTTGAATCTGGCAGTGGCAAAGAAGGGATCGATGTCATTGCCAACCAAATCTGTGACACCGGTGATTGTGATTTCGTAATCAACCGTTGGGGTCATTTCGGTATTTAGTCGCAATTCCACCAATTGCCCATTGGAAATCGCATCAGTGACAAAAGGGGCAACTGCCGGAAATTCGATTGGGGTGATGACAAACCCGGCCGCGTCAACAACCTGTATATACTCGTCAAATCCCAGACGAATCGTTTTGGGACTGGCTGCCTGAGCGGCGACGACTTTGGGTTGGGTCTTGTCTTCAGCGACAAAAGTGTACGTTTCATCAAGTGCATCACCGTCATTGGTGGTAGCAACCACTCGAACAGCAACCTTCGACTCACTCACAAATGGCGACAGCGGGTCCAGAACAATTTGCAGTGTGTCGCCTGATTCAACAACCAGCGCACGTGTGCCGCTAAAAGCAGCTTTTATTTCTTCAGCAGCGCCGCCCTCGAATGCGGGCACTTCATCCACCCATACCTGTGTGCTGTCTCTGGAGATTCCTGAATTCTCAGTATCTACGATTTCGAGCGCGATAACTGAGTGAAGCGGAACGTTTGTTTCATCAGGTGCAGGATTACGGTTAATGAGGACCGGTCGTGTACTGTTTGCTGGCGCAAACACCGTATCGATATAGAGCGCAGGCAGTTCGATTGTCGCCATATCAGCTCTCCATCAGTTCAAGCCGCACCCCTACCTGATGCATTCCACTCAATTTGGATGTGTTGGCGGCAAGGTCAGTAATTGGGCGTTCCTTCCCGGCGTCGCATCGGATACTTGCCATCTTTGCGTCATCGACAGTCATCGAGACTTCCCAATAATATGAGGCAGGCATTACCGCAGGCACACGCAGACGCATATCCGCGAATATGAAGTTGTGTTCAGTCACATCCACCTGCTGCACAATCTCCGCAAAATCTCCTGGCGCCAGTTCGCAGCGTCGGCCCGCTTCATCATCGCCCAGCACAAATGCATATTCCCCGGAAATAGAGACGGCATTCCGTGGTGCAATCCGGCCCTGACTTTTTCCCAGTCTGGCGGTGAAAGCAGTGAACTCCATCACGTTTGCCTGAGCAGTTCGATATGGTCGAAGTACGCCCTGCGAGTCACATCCTTAAATGCACAACCGAACCCACCGCGACCGGAGGTGAGGGGCTGCGTGCCACTGTTGATGCCGAGATGATCATCGATGAACTGACTCATGCCGCCGACAGATTGCCAGTCCGGGCTGGTACCAATAGGATGGGCATCCAAATCGTTTTCAAAAACATGAATCACCACATCGCCGTTGTCATTGGCGATGACATCCAGCCTCAGGTGAAGCCAGTTCCCCTGAGAAAAACTCTCTCCCGAGGCCAGCAGCACGCCCTGACCTTCAGAGTCTGGGAGTCCCACAGACACTGCGCCCTTACGGAGCACAATCCGATGGGGGTCGTCGTCGGAGAGTCCGAGAAGATATGCGGTGTCATTGACAGATGTACCCTGACCGCACAGAAAGAAAAACGGCGAAAATCCCGTAGCGCCACCACCCGGTCCACGCTGAATGCAGCCCCGAATAGACCCGCCTTTAGCCATCAGGGCAAAATCCGGAAGATTGGCAAAAAGCGCCACTGCGCCTTCTGCCGAAGTCAGCGAATTAAACGCAAACAGAAAATTGCCCCCACCCGGCGGCCGCTCCACCCCCGACGTGACGCCTCTGTCCACAGTGGCAATATCCAGCCCATCGTTCAAGTATGTCCAATCTGTTTGAGCCATTAGCGGTTAGCCTTTAGCTGTTAGCGGGTTGGAGGGTTGTGTTTTTGAAATCATTTTTTTGTCCTTTCCTGCCTAATTGCTAAACGCTAACTGCTAATCGCTCAAATCCAACTGCCGTCAAAATCTTCAGCCGCGCCAATCCCTGAATCGAATAACGCCCTATCATCTGAAACATCATCCCAAACCCACGCATACAACTCATTGTCCTTCCATTGTTCCTCATAGTTCTCAGCCGGTTCTCCATCAAAAAAACCAATGACCGAAGTCACCTCATCCCAGTTATTCAACCAGGTATCATTGGCCCAGTTGCGCTCCACATCTTCCACTGCGCCACCACTGAATGGCGCGGTGATGACATGCCCTGTCGGCAATTCGTACAGATAAAAATCATTTTGCCAGGCGTCTTCGAAATCCTCGTATCCTTCGGCAAGCGGGTCGAAAAACGCAATCGCAATATTGCTTTGCCCGAGTGCATCGAGAAATTCTGTCCATCGTTCGAAGTCTTCAAATGCCCGATGCGGCTCCGGGCCAAACCCGGCGAACCGTTCCAGGGACGTGAATGAAACAATTGTCCAATGTGCCGCCTGTCCGGGCTCGTCCCCCGCAGTCTCAAATCCGGGATTTTGAACAGGCATTACGATGCCTCCGGCATCAGTCTTGAGACTTGAGTCTTGAGACTTGAGCGGGAAACGCAGAAATCCTGTCTTACCTCAAGACTCAGGACTACAGACTCAGGGCTTCCAACTCCCTCAAGACTCAGGACTCTGGACTCAAGACTCATATAAATCCTCCCGTATCGCCATTGATCAGCGATACCGTGCCCAGAACCGGAAACTCCCTGATGCCGAGCTTCACATCCGCGGGAAGGCCTGACAGTTTCAGGTCCCCATGACGGTCGCCGATTTTGCGAACGCCTTCGGTGTCACGAATGATATTGAACACATCTGACCAGGCAACTTCTCCCACGGGGTTTCCTTCGCTGGCCTTGATATTGAAACCAAAATCCACCTGTGGGTTCGGGGTGCCATCCGGATTTGAAATCAGAAACATTTCTGCAAGCCTTGCTTTAATGCTGTCTCGAACACCAGCAGGGGAGTAACCCTGTTTGATATAGATGCGCGCTTCAACATCCACTGTTCGGTACACCGGATTTTGAACCAGCACCTGAAACGTCAGGGTACATGGATAAGTTCGAGTGACCATTGTGAGCACCTGGTTTTTAAGCGCTGGCGTTGGAAATCCGCCGCCCTGGGGAATGATGAACAGAATGCCGCTGTTTTCTTCGATGCCCGTATCCTCGTTGGAGGTGAGCATCAGCGCTCTGGCGACACCGGACACACGCCTTGCGTTGATTTCAAAATCCTCCCGGGCAACAGTTCTCGTTGTGGCTCGGAGACTTTCGGGAACCAGCAGTTTTGCAGACGCCATGGTCTGCCTGTCGCTGCCGCCGGACGCAGATTCAGGATTCATCACGGATATCTGCACCGGATTACCATGGGCGTCTGCATAGGCACCTTCAATCACCGCAAGTCGCTGCGCATCCACATTGCCGCTCAGTCCGCCGCCGGTTTTGTAGGCAACGCGCACAGTTCCCGTTGGCGGCGCCCCGCTGGTGCCATTGCCAAACCGCACCGTGGCACGATCGTTCTGATCAACAAGAACGGTGTAATGCAAATCATTGGGCCCCGAACCCAGCAGGCTGTCCTGTTCCTCAAAAATACCGTTCGCAGCAGATACCACAGCAGACCCATCGATAAAGGGAGTATGGTCCAGTATAATATCAAGGTCGGCAAGGCCTCTGGAATCATAAAGCTGGGTATACTTTTTGGAATGCTCTGCAATTCCAGAGGCGACTGGTGGGTCTGAGTTCGCTGGAATCGTCACGTCGGTCAGCAACTGGAATTTGACCGGCTCGGTGACTTCCTTCGTCCGTACAATAGCTCCAGCCGGAATCACCACATCCGCCACCGGAACACGTGCCAGCTCAATCTTTATCATCGCTGTGGCAGAGCGAGCCCCCTGTAACCTGTACCCAAGCATTCGAGATAGCGCGATAACGTTTTTTCTCTGTGTAGCAGTAATAAGCCGGGATTCCCGCGCCTGATTATCCAGATAGAAAGTGACCACATCCCCAACAAAGGCATACATCTCCATCAGGACATTACCAAAACTCGCCACTGAAAAATCAGACCAATCCGGAAACACACTCTGAATCAGCGAAATCAACCGCGATCGAATCGCATCAAAATCTTTGTCTGTATAATCAATATTAACCGGCAACAACGGCACAGAGTTCACCTCCGAAGAGGCAAAGCGCAATTGGAACCTTGTGGGGACATTCAGATGTCTACATTGACATTCAGCTCGTCGCCTGCTCTTGTTTGTCCTGACCGACGAAATCTAACCTGTATTTGCAGCGCTGCTTCATTGCTGACTGGATTCACCGAAACCAGTTCTACCTCCGGCACCCATTTTCGCAGGGTATCGCGGATGTAGATTCTGGCGAGCTCGGCAAGAGCATGGTCATTGCGCTGATGTCGCAGCAACTCCAGTCCGGAGCCGAAGGCGGTGCGCCATGGCATTTCGCCGGAGGAATTTGGCGTTGCGCCTCGGGTCATGATTGCCTGCAGTACTTTGGAGCGCAACAGGTCGGCGTCGCCGCCGGAGGCAAAGTCGTTCTTTTTGTCACGGCGAAAAGGAGCGAGCAGATTTCTGTTATCGTTTGGCATGAGAGACTCCTACGGAATCGGTACCGCGCTTCGGACGGTTTGCAGTACTTCTATGATGGCATCGATGGGTTCGATGGCATTGTCCAATGGTTGTCCAGCCAGATTGGAGAAATCGGGGATTTCGGGACCACCTACCATTCCTAAAAACAGATTGAGCAGCCCTATGAGTTTTCCAAGAGATGCAAGCATTTTGCCAAGGTTGGCTGCTTCCTGCGCCACGTTCGCCTCGGCGCATACCGCAATGGCCATGAGTCCGGCATCGTCCAGGTCTTTTGCGCGGTCGATAACTTCAAGTATCTGCACCATTTGTCTCTGCAAGTGCACCAGTACCATTTTTACCTCTGTGAGATTGTGAATCACCAAATCGATGATGCCCACGATGGTCATGGGCAATGACAACTGCGGGATGAGCTTGAGCAGCTGATTCACCTTCTCCGCCAGATCGGGCAGGCAGGCCGCGAGGGCGGTGGGATCCGGCGGCGGGCCGAGTGAATCGGGAATCGCTTTAACACAATTGAAAATCGCCACGATAGTGTCGATAACATTGAAAAAAGGCACCAGCGGAGTGAGGGCGGGTTGCAGAATATCCAACAGATTAATGTGTTCAAGCTCGATGCCGCCGGGCAAGGTAATAGCGAACGGGTCCGGGATTTCAGGGATTTCGATGCAGATTGGAATGGTCATAGCTTTTAGCCTTTTGCGATTAGCTTTTAGTTTTTTATTTTTGCTGTGTTCATATTTTCTCCTCCTAACGGCTAAAACCTAACCGCTAACTGCTCCCATCAAATCGGATCCGCCACTGGACGAACAACGCGACCCGCGATGGTTACCTGCGTGGCTTCGAGGCTGATGGCGCCCACGGCTTTAATGGTGATTGCGGTGGTGCCCTGTAGGGTAATGGTGTTTTCTTCGGCGTCGAACAGAAGGAAGTCGCCGGTCTTTCGGTTGGTGAGCTTGAGCTGTCTGGATTTGTCCGATTCATCCATTTCAATTCGAAAGGTGGGTGTGGCAATCACCCGATTGTCGGGCGGATTCTTTTGGGCTTCTTCCGGCACTTCGCTATGGCCCTCAGGTTTGCCCCAGTGAGCGCAAAGATAGTGGGGTGCGTCCACATCCCCCTGGTTAAAGAAAACGGCCACCTCGGCGCCCTCGGCGGGCACAGCAAAAAAACCACGGTCCTTAGACCCTCCGCCGCTGGTGCCAAGGGGCCATGCCCATGCACTGTGGGGTTCGAGTACCCCGGGAATGCATACCCGAACACGCCCCACACCCTCAGGATCATTTCGATGGGTGACAACCCCCATGTACATGCCCATCAGTCGGGTGTCCTGGCTGCCAATATCATCGTCGAACTGACTGTGACTCATGATTTCTCCGCTCTTTGCTGTTTCGATTCGGGATCTTCAAGACCAACACGACGGCCATCCTGTCGGTACTCAATTCTGGTCTGACCGGTTTCCGGGTCGACGGATTCCACCTGAGTGGGTTTGCTGTCATTTCGTGGTGTACTGGTATTGCTGGCCCCCTGTTGCTGCTGCGCCAACTGTCGCGCTCTGCGGCCTGCGCCATCCTTCGTCAGCTTAAGGTCACACACATATCCCGACGCCGAAATAATATGCTTCACGTTGGTGACGTAGTATTTGCCCGACAGCAACCCGGAGATGCCGCGCACCTCCACAATGCTTTTTGCATGCAGGGTGGGGTCGCCCACAACTTTCATCGACAGCTTGATAGTAGCCCTTTCCGCCCGCCTGAATCGCGCCGCAGACTCTCGACTGGCG
>JAFGWT010000146.1 GCA_016937015.1 Deltaproteobacteria bacterium
AAATTCTGCCGAATGTAAGCCATAACGCCTCCCATGCGAAAACGGTGATGCCTCCTCTCGGCCGAAAGGTGAAAATGTTGCAAAAAAATTGATTTGAACCCCACAAAAAAATTCGAACTCAATGATTTCAATAACTTCGAAATGGGGGGGAAGGCGTGGAAGGGAAGGCGTGGAAGGCGTGCGGGGGTCGAAAGAGATAACGTTCACTTCTGGCTATCGCTTTCGGCGTCATCATTGAACAATGTGCGAACAGGGCGGAAGCCCGTATCGAATTGGCGAATATATGACCGCGTGGACAATGGGCGAGATGGCCGAACATAACAACACTCCATGAAACTCCCTCCTCTAATTTCAATGTTATCCCCAATTGGGGGACCGATGGGATCAGTGAGAGTTGTGTTTTCATCGGCATTGCCAAGAGACTGGCCTGAAAAGTAATAGTCCGTCCATTCATATACATTGCCAAGTGTATCGTAAAGCCCCCACGAGTTTGACAATTTCATTTTGACAGGATTAATTACACCGTCTGAATTTGCGCAATACCATGCAATATCTTCCAAACTCGATTGTACCGCACAGCTTCCAGCTTCAACGTATTGTACGTCACCTCCATATGTGTGAGTTGTGGTATTTGCTTTGGCGGCATATTCCCATTCGGCACTTGTTGGAAGACGATAACCAGGACATAAATAATAGTTAGAATATTTGTGAATGTTACCGGTGCAATTAAAATTAAATTCTGCATTCCAACTGCCATATTCATCGCTTTGTGGCAAGTCCTCAGGATATCCTTCACCCACATCACCGGTGCAGGTCGACAAATTGTAACAGGAATCCAATCCTTTCAACGCAGATAGCCTGTTGCACCATGCAAGCGCTTCGAAGAAATTAATGAACACGATAGGCTCGTCGTCGTTTGAGGTTTTGACAGGATTAGGAAAACCAAGACTCTCCCACTGGGCTTGAGTCACTTCTGTTTCCGCCATTTCAAATGATCTGGTTAATTGAACGTTGAATTGTGTTTCAGCGATAGGTGCTCGACAAGGCGTATCTGCTGGAGATCCGAAAGAGAATTCCCCTGCTGGGATTTCAACAAATGTTATTGTTGGGTATTGGATTTCTCCTGACTGGGTGTCGCCATGATTTTCGCTACTTGTATCTACTTGGTATTGATTCGTGTTTATTTTGCACGAGCCAACGTGTGTTGCTGTAAAAACAAGAAGCAAATATCGAATTGTTTGAATTTGCAGAATATCTTTCATGATTGTCCCATCGTAATTGGTCAGTTAGTAGATAACTTTTGTATCGAGTGCCATTTGGTAGAAGTGTCTTGACTTTAAGATGCCAAATGATTCGATCGTTGTTTTATATAATGAATCATAATCCTTCCCACGTTCCATTTTTTTTGCCGCGACAGCGCCAGTGAAATCCAGATACACGGTTTGGCCTTGCCAGGTAAACGTTGGAGTAGTGATTGGATGATATATGAAAAATCTGTCTTCACATGTCCAGCTTCTTTCATATCCGTTTTTGGGGTCTGGACCGTGCACGCTGGCCAGGGTGGTCCTTGGAACACAGTATACATCCGTTAAGTTCTCATCACCGGGCGTTTCTCTCCATACCTGGTTAATCTCTGAGACCTCAAATTTATGGTCACCGCCGAGTGTCCATAGTGCCAGGAAAAAGTTTAACCAGTCTCCTTCACTTCCCAGATGTTTGAATTTTGACGGTGGTCTGCAAAACTTGTCTGTATAGCCATCGAATCCGCTTCCGCCGGTAGTGTTCACCAGCAGTTCTCCACCAGTGTGTGCCGCCAGCTTGTTATCGTTGATGTCGAACCGTTGACTGCCATAATACGCGAACCAGGTGTCCGTCGCTGAGCGTTCGTTGAACGTAGCCACAGCCATAAAATGCGCATAGCCTTCTCTTTGTGCATCCCCAATCCATTCACGGGTGCTGTATGTGTGATTGTTTGTGCCGCCCCTGGAACAGTGATCTCCCTGTCCGTAATAATCGGAATTGTATTTGGCCCCCTCCGGCTTGTCTCCCAGATAATCGCCATCCATTGGTCCTTCTGATATTCCTGCCAGCGCATGTCCAAGCTCGTGAGCAATGATGGTTTTGGTATTTGCTGTTTTTGCCCGGTTCAGGACCCCATTGTCAAATGACTGAAAACATACTTTCTGTTTATTTTTGCCAGGACTTGTCATGGCAAAACTGCCGCTGGTGCCGCATAGATTTTGATTGGCGGAAGCGATCATGATTCGACTGTCAGCGGGCCAGCCCACTTCGCTTGAACGCTCCATCATTTGAGATGCTACCGGTACAGGTCTGGACCATTCAGTGGAGGAGATATCAAGATTCCATGTTTGATTGTCTGGTGTCGAAGAATGAACAACAAGTATAATCTGTTCATACACTTCTGGTTTGTTGTGCCATTCGGTGCTTTCCGGTCCAAGAATATTAAACGCGCGTCCGCCATTGTCCTTGACGTCAAACCAGATGCGTAAGTAATATTTTTGGTCAAATTCGTTTTCCGGGATTAAATCCAGTTGCACACATCCATTGCCGTCAAGACGGTCCTTCGCAATCGTTTTTCCATTTTTAGAGAGTGTAAACAGCACGTGGGGAACTTGAACGTATACGGTGCCGGAATGTCCAGTTGGAGTCGTTAAAAAGTCTTCGCCCTGATCCATATCGTCATAGTCCAATGGCCATCGAACACACAACTCCAGGGGCCTGTTGGCATAAGAGGATTTGGTGCAGAGCAGAGATAAGAACACAACGCCAATGATAACAGTAATATATTGGTGTCTCATTTTAAGCCTCCTTTTTATTCCACAACAATTAGTGTGCTGGTGTCAACGATTGTATCTGTATCGGTCCCGTCGTCCGTGTCAGTATCGACATCCGGTGGGCCATTTGTATCAAATCCTGTTTTGGATTCTTCAACTTCACCAATCGTTTCGTTGGTTGTGCTGATAAGTGGCAGTGTGTTGCCAATTGATGGATCGCTTTTAAACCAATAGCCATCATAAGTGCTGAAAAAAACGTCGCCGGTAAAATGTGTGATGGTGCCATTGGTGTTGTGGTGGTAGTACCTGGATTCAACTGGTTCTGTGACACTGCGCAGACTGCCGTCCGGCATTTGATGGGAGGCGATAATGACGACTGTTGCGCTGGCGACAATGCCAGAATTGCTGAATGGAATATTCGAAGCGTCAATGTTAAACGGAATTTCAACACCCGGACCACATGTATAACTGCCAATTGTATAATCTTCTCTTTGTCCGAGAGCAGCATCAAATTTTAAGATAACGGTACATGGGGTGGGAACATCAACCAGCGGGTGAATAACACCCGAGAGTCCCGGCACATTCTCCATTATTTCACTGCCATTGCCTGCCCAATCCATGTCAAATGTTCGTGGCGTCTCAGTCGGTGCAGTGTAGCCATCCGGCAATATTGATGGCAGCTGGATGTTGCAGCCGCCATTGTTGTCACAGAATTCAAGCTGGTCAATCCAGAATACCGCATTGCACTCGGGCGCGGCAGAGAGTTTCAATAGAATGTTAATGTCTTCGTCAATTACCATTTGGCTGAGTTGCGAAGGCAGATTCATGGAAAAGGTTTCCATTTGTTCGCTGAATTCATTATGGGGATCGTATTGCATTGTTCCGGCGAGCGTGTAGACGGATTCGTCTTCTGATTTTAGATACACACCTATTTGCCCTTGACATGAGGTGTAGGGAACAGCGTTTGATATAACATCTATTTTAATTGAAACGTCCGTCGCGTTTTCAGTGAACAGCGCGTCGATTGGCGTATCGGTAACAATGCTTGCGTCCGTCGCACCATTCAGAGTGACGCTAAGAGAGGCGTCGCCATCTGAATGATACATATCCGACAAGGAAATTTCTGCGCTGCCGCTGTTTTCCGTCAGATACCAGCTATCATCTTCGAAACGCAGCGCATCGCTCATTTCCCACTGTGCGGTGTCATCGAATTCGGTGTTGAATTCGGTGCAGTTCTGTATGGGGCTGACGGTTGAATCGGTGTCAACCCAAACGGATCGGGCCAGCAGGTTGCCGGTGATATGGGTTCGGGAGAAGGCGTAGATTTGTCCGTAGGGGGCGGTGATCACACCGGTGAAGGTGGTGTCGGTGCCGATTTTGATTTGGTCGTATGTGTTGCTGTAAAACTGTACCTGGGTGGGGTCGGTGCCGTCGGTGAGTTCGAATATGTTGCGGTCCCCAAAGCGCAGGGTTTGCTGGGTGTTGATTTCGATAAAGTCTTCCTGTGAATCGAAAATGATGGTGGCGTCGCCGGCC